>NZ_WIWL01000182.1:0-165354 GCF_009600105.1 Pseudomonas sp. FSL R10-0056 | reverse complement strand
GTAAGCGCTGTGAGGCGTTGAGCTAACCAATACTAATTGCCCGTGAGGCTTGACCATATAACACCCAAGCAATTTGCTTAGAAGCGAATTGCGGTGTGTGAAGACGATACAGACCGAAAGTTTGCGGTTCACAAAACACCACATCTATTACATACCCATTCGCTGGAGCGTGAACCGAAAGGTAAACGACCTGGCTACCGAATTTCTTGACGACCATAGAGCATTGGAACCACCTGATCCCATCCCGAACTCAGTAGTGAAACGATGCATCGCCGATGGTAGTGTGGGGTTTCCCCATGTGAGAGTAGGTCATCGTCAAGATTAAATTCCAAACCCCCTGTCTGCTCACGCAGACAGGGGGTTTGTTTTTGTGGCGAAAAAAGTTATGACCCGCCTGAGCGTATCGTTCTTCAGATCGCCTGCAGCTAAAGTCCTGCAAATAGGCACAGTTATTTTGTAGCCCGCGCACTAGAATAGGCCCAGTCATTTTCTGAGCCTGAGACTCCCTATATGCCAGATCCGGTTGACCCCCGCAGGGTGTCAGAATTACCGCTGGACGAGTTGGTGGCCTGTCATGAGTGCGATCTACTGATGCGCAAGCCGCATCTCGCCCTCGGTGAGAAAGCCCAATGCCCGCGCTGCGGCTATGAACTCTACGCTCATAGGTACAAGGTGGTTGAACGCAGCCTTGCGCTTGTGATTGCTGCTTTGCTGCTCTACATACCTGCGAACTTTTTACCCATCATGCAGCTCAATCTACTGGGCCAGGCGTCGCAAGACACGGTCTGGAGTGGTGTGCTCGGTTTGTACAACACCGGCATGCAAGGCATCGCGGCGGTGGTGTTCCTGTGCAGCATGGGCATCCCGCTGCTCAAGTTGCTCTGCCAGCTTGCTGTGTTGCTGAGCATTCGCTGGAATATCGGGCGCAGCTACGGTTTGCTGATTTACCGCATTTATCACCATCTGCGTGATTGGGGCATGCTTGAGGTGTACTTCATGGGCGTGCTGGTGGCCATCGTAAAACTGTCCGATCTGGCTGAGCTGAGTCTTGGCCTGGGCCTGGTCTGTTTTGTCAGCCTGTTGCTGGTACAGGTCTGGCTGGAAGTGGTGATGTCACCTCACCAGATCTGGCAGGCGTTATCCGGGGAGGATGCTCATGCGGGCGATTGATGCGGGTATCTTGATCTGTGGCGAATGCCACGAACTGAACAGGCAAGACCCCGAAACCGACGAGCAAACCTGTACTCGCTGCGGTGCTCTGGTTCACGCGCGTCGCCCCGACAGTTTGATGCGCACCTGGGCATTGCTGCTGACGTCGGCCATTCTCTATATCCCGGCCAACCTGCTGCCGATCATGACAGTCAACTCATTGGGCCAGGGCTCGCCGAGTACGATCATGGCGGGTGTCATCGAGCTGGTACAGCACGGCATGATCCCGATTGCTGCCGTGGTGTTTGTGGCAAGTATTCTGGTGCCCACCTTCAAGCTGGTCGGCATCGCCTTGCTGTTGTTTTCGGTACAACGCCATCAGCCTCTTTCTGCCCGGCAACGTATCATCATGTACCGATTTATCGAGTTCATTGGCCGTTGGTCAATGCTGGATATTTTCGTCATTGCCATTTTGGTGGCCGTGGTGAATTTTGGACGCATAGCCAGCATCGAAGCCAATCTTGGCGCAGTGGCATTTGCCAGTGTGGTGGTGCTAACGATGCTTGCAGCTGTAACTTTTGATCCCCGACTGATTTGGGACAACACGGAGTCGGACGACGACCATGAGTGACTTGCCTACCGCTAAAACCCGCCCGGCTTCCAACTGGTCGGCGATCTGGATCCTTCCGCTTATTGCCCTGGTCATCGGTGGCTGGCTGGGGTGGCGCGCCTACAGCGAAACCGGCATCGATATTCAGGTGCGTTTCGAGAGCGGCGAAGGCATCGTCGCCAACAAGACCGAGGTGGTCTACAAAGGCATGCCCGTGGGCAAGGTGAAAACCCTCGCCCTCGACGAGTCTGGCCCCAGCAAAGGGGTGATTGCTACCGTCGAAATGGACAAGGACGTTGAGCAATACCTGAAAACCAATACCCGTTTCTGGCTGGTCAAACCCAGTGTCACTCTGGCCGGTATCACCGGGCTCGAAACGCTGGTGTCCGGCAACTATATTGCGGTCAGTCCCGCCGATGGCGAGCCTGCACGCAAGTTCAAGGCGCTGTCACAAGAACCGCCCTTGTCTGATGCCAAACCAGGTCTGCACCTGACGCTTAAAGCTGAGCGTCTCGGTTCGTTGAACCGTGGCAGCCCGGTGTTCTACAAGCAGATCCAGGTAGGGCAGATCAAAAGCTATGTGCTTTCCGAAGACCAAAGCACTGTTGAAATCAAAGTCTTTATCGAGCCGACCTACGCCAATCTGGTGCGCAAACATACGCGCTTCTGGAATGCCAGCGGTATCAGCATCGACGCCAACCTGTCGGGTGTGAAACTGCGCAGCGAATCTCTGGCCAGTATTGTGGCCGGTGGTATTGCCTTCGCCACTCCAGAGAACCGCAAAGACAGCCCGCCCACCGATTCGAGCCTGCCGTTCCGTCTTTATGAAGACTTCGATGCCGCGCAGGCGGGGATCAAGGTCAAAGTCAAACTCAGCGACTTCGAGGGCCTGCAGGCCGGTCGTACGCCGGTCATGTACAAAGGCATCCAGGTCGGTAGCCTCAAGGGTCTCAAGGTGGACCCTGATCTGACCAGCGCCAGTGCCGAGCTGACTCTGGACCCGTTGGCAGAAGATTACCTGGTGCAGGGCACCCAGTTCTGGGTGGTCAAGCCGTCCATCTCCCTGGCCGGCATTACCGGGCTGGAGGCGCTGGTCAAAGGCAACTACATTGCCATTCGCCCGGGTGACAAGGGCAGCACCCCCGAACGCGAATTCGTCGCCCGGCCAAAGGCTCCGCCGCTGGATCTGCGCTCACCGGGCCTGCATATGGTGCTCTTTACCGAGAACCTGGGCTCGCTGGATGTCGGCAGCCCGATCCTCTACAAGCAGGTCAAGGTCGGTTCGGTGCAGAGCTATCAGTTCTCCCGCACCAAAAAGCAGTTGGTGATCGGTGTCCATATCGAGAAGGAATACGAGAATCTGGTCAATGCTTCGACCCGTTTCTGGAATGCCAGCGGCATCACGTTGACCGGCGGTTTGACCGGCGGTATCCAGGTTAAAAGCGAATCCCTGCAAAGTCTGATGGCAGGCGGTATTGCTTTTGAAACGCCGGAAGCCAAGGCTCCGCTGCAAAAACGTATCCCGCGTTTCCGTCTGTTTACTGACCGTGACGCAGCCATGCAGCAGGGAGTCGCCGTTACGATCAAGGTGCCGCGTGCCGATGGCCTGCGCGAGGGTACGCCGATTCGCTTCAAGGGGCTGGATGTTGGCAAGATCGAAAGCATTGACCTGAGCGAGGACCTGCAATCGGTTCTGCTCAAGGCCCGCATCACCGAAGTGCCTGAGCGGATTGCGCGGGTTGGCAGCCAATTCTGGGTGGTCAAGCCGGAGCTTGGTTTGATGAAAACGGCCAACCTCGAAACCCTGGTCACCGGCCAGTACCTCGAGGTGCAACCGGCGAGCAAACAACTGGGGCGCCAGACCAGTTTTGTAGCCCTGGAGCAAGCGCCGGATGCCGCCGTTTCCCAGGCCGGATTGAGCCTGGTATTGAGCGCTGCCCGTCGTGGTTCGCTCAAGGAGGGCGTGCCTGTCACCTACCGTGAAGTCACCGTGGGTAAAGTCACGGGGTATGAGTTGGGCAACAGTGCCGACCGGGTGCTGGTACATATCCTGATCGAGCCGCGTTACGCGCCGTTGGTGCGTAGCGGTAGCCGCTTCTGGAATACGAGCGGTTTTGGTGTCGACTTCGGTTTGTTCAAAGGAGCAACGATTCGTACTGAATCCCTGGAAACCCTGGTGCAGGGTGGCATTGCCTTCGCCACACCGGACGGCGACAAGCTGGGCACCCAGGCTCGCCCTGAGCAAACCTTCCCGCTCTTTGACAAGTTCGAAGACGAATGGCTGCAGTGGGCACCGAAGATCCCGTTAGGCAAATAAGCTGCAAAAAAAACCGCGATCAATGATCGCGGTTTTTTTATGTACGGGGTTCAGTCTCAGACTTCATCCAGTTCGCGTTCTTCCACCGCCGTCAACGCATCAGGTTTCACCTCGTCATGGCGACGAATGTACTTCCAGTCGTCTTCATCGATATAGATCCCGTTAGGGCCGCTGCCGCCTTCCAGGTCGATGGCCACATGGGCGCAGACCTGCGGCTTCACACTGGCCAGAATCGGTACAAAGCCCAGCTGCAAACTGGTCTCCAGCAGAGCTGTCTGGTTTTTCTCGTCAATGTCGGCAGCTTCGTCCAGGTAGTACGGCAAGCGAATACGCCCGGCCTGATCGCGGTCCATCAAGTGCAGCAACAAATACATGTTGGTCAGCGCCTTGATCGTCATGGTCGTACCGTTGGACGCCGCGCCATCGATATCCGTGTGGATCACCGGCTGGCCATTGAGCTTGGTGATCTCGAACGCCAGCTCGAACAAGTCCTTGAGCCCCAACTGGTTATGGTTGGCTGCCACCAGGCGCGCCAGATACTCCTTGGCCTCTTCGTTCTTGTTGTCTTGTTCGGTGCTCTGGCTGAGGTCAAACACCGACAGTGTCTCGCCTTCTTCGTACTGGCTGGCGCTGTGGATAATCTGATCGATATGTTTGAGCGCCTCCTTGTTGGGGGCCAGCACGATACGGAAGCTTTTGAGGTTGGACACCTGACGCTTGTTGATTTCGCGGTTGAACAATGCCAGTTGATGCTCGAGGCTGTCGTAGTCGCTGCGGATATTGCGCAGCGTGCGGGCGATATCGGTGACTGCGGCCCGGCGCGCCTTGCCCAGGGTCAGGGCTTCTTCGGTGCGGTGGGCGTAGGCGTTGATCAGTAACTGCAGGCGCCGCTCCATATCGTCTTCACTGTCGAACTTGGCCACACCCTTGAGGCGTACCTGAGCGTACAGCGCCTCGATCTGGCCGTCGCAACGCAACAAGCCCTGCCAGCTGTCCTGATAGTCGTTGAGCAACGGCAGCAGGTTGTCCATCGAATCGTCGACCGGATCCATAAATGGCGTACCGAACGGCAAGTCGGCGGGCAGCAGTTGGCGTCGACGCAAGCTGTCATCCAGGGTGCGCTGTTTGGCTTCCATGTCACCGATCTGGCGACCGACCAGTTGCAACTTGGCCGACAACTGCTGGACGCGCTCGGTGAAGGCATCGCTGGAGCGTTTCAACTCGTCCTGCGCAGCTTCGGCCTGAGCCAGTTGCTCGAGTTTTTCGCCTTCTTCTGCACTGAGCGTCTGGCTGCGGCGGAAATCTTCCAGCGCCTTTTGCGCATCCAGCACCTGCTGATACAGGGACTCGGCTTCGCTCTTGCTTGCGGCGCGGTCAGAGGTCACGGCCTGCTGGGTCTTGAGTTGCTTGAGCTCTTTTTCCAGACGCTCTTTCTGCTCGCGCAAAGCCGCGCGGTCCGCCAGTGCCTGCAGGGCAGGGGGCTCGATATGGCTCAAGTCGATGGACAGGCCCGGGGCTTCAAAACGCTCGCCTTTAAAGCCATCGAGGATCAGCTCCAGCGATTTGACCCAGGCATCGCTGTCATCCAGCGCAATCCCGTGCTCACCCAGGGGCAGGCTGAACAGGGCACTGTTGAACAGGCGCATCAGGCGTTCCACATCCTGCTGCGAAAACTCTTCGCGCAAGCGGGCATAGCTGTTGTTGTCGGCGTGATCGAGCTGCTGCTTGACCGACTTGAGGCGCTTTTCCAGATCGCGCAGTCGCTCGTCCAGATCCTCGGCACTGAACTGACGCGACTGCGCCAGCGCCCCCGCCAGTTCGTCGTGGGCGTCTTTGGCGCTCAGCAATTGCTGCTCAAGCACCTTTACGTCGTCGACCAGGGCGAAGCGATGTTTGAGCACTGACAACTCGCCGAGCCAGCGCTGGATACCGGAAATTTCCCGCTCAAGACGCATCAACTCCTGAGTGCTGCTGCGCTGATCGTTCTGCAGCCTGTCCTGCTCGTTGCGGTAGTGCTCGGACTGGATCAGCAGCTCTTCCTTGCGGGCCCCGGCGTAGTCCTGCCAGGTACCGAGCAAGGAATCGAGCAGCGGTGACAGGCGGTGCAGCTTGCCACGCAGCAGGTCGCGCTGGCGCACACCTGCGGCCAATGCCTCGACCAACGGCCCGGCGCCGACCAGTGCGTTGTAGTCCTGCTCCATGCGTCGTACATCACGGAAAGCTTCTTCGCACGCGGCAATGTAATCAACGCTGCCCGAACGCAGGCTGTGTTCGAACGCATCGAGGAACAGTTGCTTGAGCTTGGCCGCAGTGATTTCGCGCATATGCAGCAGGTTGATAAATAGCGCGCGGAAGGTCTTGAGGCTCTGCTCGCTGGTGGAGCGCAGCGGGATCAGGGTCAGGTCCAGGGGGATCGACGTATGGCCGCCCACTAGCAGACGCCGAAGCTCATCAGGCTTGAGCTCGTAGGCTTTGAGGCCATTACGCTCCAGGTTGTTGAACAGCTCCTTCTGGCGCAGGCAGGTGTCGTCTTTCTGGTAGTGGGCCAGGTCCAGTTTGCCCGCGTAGGCAAAAAACTGGTGACCGAAGCCGCCCCCCGGGCCGCGACCGACAACACCGATCACATGGGGGCCGTGGGGTAGGGACACTTCGACCAGGATGTAACTGGTGTCCGAGGCAAAGTAGAAGCGTCGCGACTGCTCAAGGCTGTATTTGCCGAAGCTCATGTCGGACATGCGCGCCAGAATCGGGAACTGCAGGGCGTTGATTGATGCCGATTTGCCGAGGTTGTTCGCCCCGTAGACCGACAGCGGGTGTTCCAGCGGGAACAGCCCCAGGCTGTAACCGGCGGTGTTCAACAGGGCAAAGCGGCGAATGCCGTAGCGTTCCTGGCTCATGCGTCCATCTCCTGTTGTTCGTCGGCAATGGCGCGGGCCAATGCGGCCTCGTCATCACTGTCGTCATCGGCCAGCACCGGCGTGGGCAAAGGCAGGATGCTGTGCAGGCTGGCGGCCAGGTCGCGGTCTTGTTGCACCGACAGGCACACATCGAGAAAACGGTGCATCGGTGGCAGAAAGCGATAGATGCCGGGTTCTTCACTGGCAAAACCGAGCTGGGTCATGCGGCGCATGATCTTTTCTTCCAGTTCGTCCTGGCTGGTGACTTCAGCCTGCACAAACAGGTCGCGGTATTTTTCCAGCAGCGCAGGCAACTCGTCGCGGCCCAGGCTGCCACCGTCGAGCACGGCGATCGGGTCGCGGCCCTGATCGGCCAGATGCTCGACGATGATAAACGTGAATAGCGCCAGGCGCTGTGCGGTCTTGTTGACCTGCGCAGTGGCAGTGTCGGGCACAAAGTAATAGAAGCCGCGGGTATCACACACCAGTTCAAAGCCCAGGGCTTTAAACAGGGCGCGGTATTGATCCTGGAAGTTCGACAGTTGCGCGTACAGCTCCGGGTCGCGGCGGCTGACGTGATAACCCTTGAACAGCTCACGAAAAATCGGTGCCAGCTGGGACAGTTCAGAAAGATCAAGATGCATGCAGAGAGCTCGCAGTAGTCTGGGTCGCATCTTCGCTGTGAGAAAGCAGAGCGAAGGAGCGCAGGCTGACCAAATGTTCGTGGGTGTGGTAATCGCGGCGCTCCAGGCGTTCGCGCACGAAGCGTTTTTCACGGGACAGGCGTGAGAACCAGTACAGCAGCTCATCGGTGTCGCCGTCTGGCTCTTGTGCCAGCAGCCAGCACATCAAGTCCGGCATCGGTAGCGCATCGCTGCAGCGGTCGAGCATTTCCTTGACCGTGCGCGGGGCCTTGGGCGTTTCGCCGCGGTGGACCTTATGCGCCTTGGGAAATTTCGCCGGTTTGGCTTCGAAGCGGGCCAGGGCATAGACATAAGCCTCAACCTGACTGGCGCTGCCCAAAAAGGTGCTTTGCGGGCGGGTGAACATCGGCATGGCTGCTTGCGGCACTGCGTCCAGGCCTTTGCGGCGGATGGCTGCCAGTGCCAGCGCGGCACCACGGGTCACGGCATTGTGCCGGCGGGCTTCTTCACGCAGCGGCAGTAGCAACTCACGGGCATGGCGCAGGGTCATCTGGGCGCTGGTTTGCATCTCAAGGATGCGCGCATGGGTGCGCAGCAGCATGTCGTCGTCTACCAAGTGGCCGAGGCGTTGCTGTTCGCTGAGCATGCGCAGCAGCACCACTTCGACCTTGCGTACGCCTTGCTCGAAAGCGCCGTCGGCGTTGACCAGCTGAATCATGGGTTCGACGTATTCATCCCAGGTTGCCAGCACTTCGGCATAGCGCTGACGCAACGGAATTTGCCGGTCGCTGGTCTTGGCCCGTTCGGCTACGGCCACCAGCGCCTGTTCATCGTTGGCGAGTTTTTTCAATACATCGCGTACCCGCATATCGAGTAAACGCAGCTGGCGTGCCAGGTCATGGCCGTCTCGAATGTCGAAGGCATCCTGGATATAACCTGCCAGCCGCTCCAGATGGCGCAGGTAGGCTTCGATTTCCAGGCACAGGCCAAGGCGGTGCTCGTGGCGCAAATAAGCCAGAAAGTCGTGAATCTGGGCGTTTAGCTCGAAACGGTTCGGGCTTTTGGCGACCGGCACCAGAATGTCCAGACGAATCCAGGCATCGAGCACGGCGGTGATGTCTTGCGGCGTGCTGTCCATCTGATGAACGGCCAGTTGCAGGCGTAATTCGTTCAGGCTCAGGGTGCCTTGGTCGAAGTGTTCACACAAAGGCTCAAGGAGTGCCCAGTGCTCGGCGAGGGCACGTAAAACGCGCTTGGGTTCGATCATGGGAGGGCCGGTCAATTGGCAAGTAAAGGCCGCGATTGTACTGCAACGTGCTGTCGAGTCATCACTTGGCAGATCAACTGCGGGCGGGAAGGGCAGAAGGGCGGTAGAATCCCCACACTTTAGTAATCCACAGATGGCCGACCCTTGTTGAATGAGTCCCGCCGCCGCGCTTTCTTGACTGCCATGCAAGTGGTCAGCTGGTTGCCGCGCACTGAACTGCCGTTTGCCGCCCCTTCGCGGCCAGAACTGCTGGTGCTCCCCGAGCCGCCCGTGGAGCCTGTGATCACAAGGCCTGCGGTCAAGGCGGCGGTTGCACCGGGCAAACCTGTCGAGCGGCCAAAAATCGAAGTGCCCCGGCCTTCGGTCAGTCGCCCGGTCAGCAAACCGGTGGTCGAAGCCGAGTTGGCACCTGTACCGGCCAAGGTCGTGCAACTGCCACCGCCGCGTTTTGCCCTGCAGTTACTGCGGGCCGGACGTTGCCTGGTGCTGGTGGAGTTACCCACAGGCGGTGCATTCCAGAGCCGCGACCCGGCCTATTTATTGTTAAAAGACATGTTGCGCGCTGCCGGCTTGCCCGACAGCCCGCAAATCATTGGCGAGCCGGTGCGCTGGCCGTTGCTGCGGCGTGGCAATGTCGATCAAGGGCCCGAGGCTGCGCGTGAGTTTGTGCAGGGCTTTCTTATGGCCCGCCTGGAAGAGGCCGAATGTGCCTGTTTGTGGCTGATCGGGCTGCCTGCGGTGCGCTTTGCCGGTGAGGCCGATGCCGAGGCGTTCAACACTGAACTGCAAATTGAAGGGCTGGGCAGCGCATGGGCGTTGCCGGGCCTGGAACTCTTAATGGATGAGCCACAACGCAAAGCGCATGTGTGGCAAGCCATGCGCCGGCTAATGGCGCGCTGGAAACAGAACGATGAGTGATGCGGTAACTTTTCGCCCGATGACAGAGGCGGACCTTGATGCGGTATTGAAAATTGAATACGCCGCTTTCAGTCACCCCTGGACCCGCGGCATATTTCTCGACGGCCTGGGCAAGTACCATATCTGGCTGATGTTTGAAGGTGAGCAGCAGGTAGGGCATGGCGTGGTGCAGATCATCCTCGACGAGGCCCATCTGCTCAATATTACCGTCAAGCCCGAGAGCCAGGGCCGTGGCCTGGGGCTCAAGCTGCTTGAGCACTTGATGTCGATTGCCTATCAGCATGAGGCGCGCGAATGCTTCCTTGAGCTGCGCGACAGCAATACCGCGGCGTTCAAGTTGTATGAGCGTTATGGCTTCAATGAAATCGGCCGTCGCCGTGACTACTACCCGGCTGTGGGTGGGCGTGAAGATGCGGTGGTGATGGCCTGCACGCTGGTCGACTGACGGCGAAAAGTCGTTATGTGGGAGCGGGCTTGCTGGCGATGCTGGCGCTGCGGTTTATCAGGTAAACCGTGTTGATCCGATCGCGAGCAAGCCCGCTCTCACAGGGTTTACCTTTCAACGCTTGCGTCCCACCGGGTCAATTTCCGCCAGTTCGGCTTCATCCAGCCCTTTGCCGGCGCCGATTTCGTCTTCATCAACCAGGCTCAGATCCCAGTCAGCGGCACCGTCCGGGCCCTGGGCAGCCTCCTTGGCATCGCGGGCGCCGTCCTCGCGGATCAGCATCTCCTGCTCCAGGTCGTCGTCGTTGAGGCCCAGATCCAGTTCGTCATCCAGCGCGGCTCTGTGCCTGGAGCCTGTATCGTCGACAAACAAGTCGCTGACGGGCTCATAGGTATCGTCATCATCAAAATCCAGCGGCTCCACCGAACCCATGGCGTCCTCGATATCGTCGATAGGTGCGGGTTGTGGTGCCCCGTAGGGGCGACGTGAATCAGTCATGGTAATTCCTCATACTCTGGGTGCTTTAATACGATGACTGTAGCCATTGCTGAAGATTCCACCCAACTGACCGCCGGAATGTCATGGGGCAAGTGACCCCGACCGCTGGTCGGCTGTCAGAACAGCGCATCAACTCTTGAGGCTCCACAGCATGAACGAACTACAAGATCTGATTGATAACAATGAGCGTTGGGCCGATGCGATCAAGCAGGAAGATCCCGACTTCTTCGCCAAGCTGGCCCGTCAGCAAACACCGGAATACCTGTGGATTGGTTGTTCGGATGCACGGGTGCCGGCCAACGAAATTGTCGGCATGTTGCCCGGCGATCTTTTTGTGCACCGCAACGTGGCCAATGTCGTGTTGCACACTGACTTGAATTGCCTGTCGGTGATCCAGTACGCGGTCGACGTTTTGAAGGTCAAACATATTCTGGTGACCGGCCACTATGGCTGTGGCGGTGTACGCGCATCGATGAAGGACCAGCAGATGGGGCTGATCGATGGCTGGCTGCGTTCGATTCGTGACCTGTATTACGAGAATCGTGAAGCGCTGGCGCTGTTACCCACCGAGGAAGAGCGGGTTGACCGCCTCTGCGAATTGAACGTGATCCAGCAGGTGGCGAACGTCGGGCATACCAATATTGTGCAAAATGCCTGGCACCGCGGGCAGAAGCTGTCGGTGCATGGCTGCATCTACGGGATCAAGGACGGTCGCTGGAAAAGCCTGAACACCACCATCAGCGGCCTTGACCAGTTGCCGCCGCAGTATCGTTTGCGGCCGGTGGGCGCAGTATAAAGTTGCATGCATAACCTGTGGGAGCGGGCTTGCTCGCGATGGTATCGACGCGGTTTTCCTGCTTTACCGCGCCGCCTGAATCGCGAGCAAGCCCGCTCCCACATTTAGTTACGAGTTCGCTTACGGCATCACCGGCGCGGTATACACCAGCGTCGTCCCCAATGCCCACAGCAAAAACAGCACCAGCGGCGTGTGCACCAACAGTTGCACAAACGAGAAGCCGATCAAGTCCCGCGCCTTCAAACCCAGTACGCCCAGCAGCGGCAGCATGTAAAACGGATTGATCAGATTGGGCAGCGCCTCGGCGGCGTTGTAGATCTGCACAGCCCAACCCAGGTGATAGCCCAGATCATTGGCCACCTGCATCACGTAGGGCGCTTCGATAATCCACTTGCCGCCACCCGACGGGATAAAAAAGCCCAGAATCGCCGAATACACGCCCATCAATAATGCATAAGTGTCATGGGACGCGATCTGCACGAAAAACGTCGAGATATGGTGGGCCAGTGTTTGCCCGTCGGTGCCCTTGACCACCGTCATCAATGCGGCAATCGAGCCATACAGCGGAAACTGGATCATCACCCCGGTGGTGGTGGGCACGGCGCTGGTCACGGCATTGAGAAAACTGCGCGGGCGCCAGTGCAGCAGGGCACCGAGCATCAGGAACAGAAAATTGTAAGTGTTGAGCCCGGAGATGGCGCTGATCGCCGGCTTGGTCGAAAACTCATGGAACAACCAGCCAGCAGCCAGCAGCACCAGCAAAATGGTCAGCAGCGGGCTGTATTCCAGCCACTCACCGGGGCGAGTGCGCGGGGGGAGCTTCGGTGAGCTGAAGCTCGGGTCGATACCGCAGGCAGCTGCGTCGCGGGCCGATTCAGCGCCGGGTGCGGTGGCGTAGGCGACAATCAACGACACCACTACCAGCGCCGCCAGCAACACCCCGGACTGCCAGAGAAAGATGGTTTCAGTGAAGGGGATAACCCCGGTAATCGCCAGAATCGACGGCGGCAGGCTGGCGGGGTTGGCTTGCAACTGTGCAGCCGAAGACGACAACCCCAGTGCCCACACCGCGCCCAGCCCCAGGTAGGCCGCAGCGCCGGCGGCGCGATAGTCCATGCGCAGGTTGGTGCGCCGGGCCAGTGCCCGTACCAGTAAGCCGCCAAACACCAGCGACAGCCCCCAGTTGAGCAATGACGCGACCATTGAAATCAACGCTACCCAGCACACCGCCTGGCGGCCGTTTTTCGGTACCCGGGCCAGTTTGTCGATCAATTTGACGGCGGGCGGCGAGCTGGCCACCACATAACCGCCAATCACCACGAAGGCCATTTGCATGGTGAACGGGATCAGGCTCCAGAAGCCGTCACCAAATGCCATGGCGGCATCGGTGGGTTTGGCGCCCATCAGCATCGTGGCCAATGCCACGGTTATTACCGCAACGGCGGCGAACACCCACGAGTCGGGAAACCAGCGCTCGGCAAAGTTCGAGCAGCGCAGGGCAAAGCGGGCAGAGCGGCTGTCTGTAATCTCGGCGGCCATGAAATGTACCTCGGTTTTCTTATGGTTATGGGATGGCCCGAGCACAGTAAATCAAAGCGGGAGCAATTCCGATGGCCCACTGTGTGTGGCCATGAATGTGCAGGGTTATTCAGTGGCCTCGGTTTTGGATGAACGGTCGTTTTCGACGCTCCAGAAAATTCGCCTAAAGCCGATTCTGTTGCACGCATTCTTTCATTGCTCCGGGTACCCCATGTTCAACACACGCTTGAAGCAAGAGCTGTCGGCTCTTCGCGAAGAAATATCCAGCCTGCAGCAGGTTCGGGAGAGCCTGGACAGCGAAATGCTGGTGCTGTCTCTGGGCGCGGATGGGCGCATCGAGACAGCCAACCATAACTTCACCCAACAGATGCACTACACCGGTACTGCGTTGCTGGGTCTGCATATTGATGAACTGGTGCCCGCGCACCTGAAAAACGACGAACACAGCCTTCGTTTCAAGAGCGCCATGAAGCGCAATGAACATTACAGTGGCACCGTGCGCTTGCTGCGCGGCAATGGCCAGGAAGCGTGGCTGCGCTCGATCATGCAGCCGATTCTGGACTCCAGCGGGCGGGTGCTGCGCATTTCGATTTTCTCCAGTGACCTGACGCGCACCATCGAAACTTCCCGCGACCATGAAAACCTGATGAGTGCGCTGATGCGTTCTACCGCCGTGATCGAGTTCAACCTCAAGGGCGAAGTGCTGACCGCCAATGAGCGCTTTCTCTCCGGCATGGGGTATACCCTGGGGCAGATCCAGGGCAAACATCACCGCATGTTCTGCACCCCGCAAGAACAGAACAGTGCCGAATACCAGGCCTTCTGGCAGCGTTTAAATGCGGGTGAGTTTGTCGCGGCACGCTTTCAGCGCATCGACAGTCACGGCCGTGATGTATGGCTTGAGGCCACCTACAACCCGGTGCGCGACGCCAATGACAACCTGTACAAAGTGGTGAAGTTCGCCACGGTGATCACCGATCAGGTTCATCAGGAACAGGCCGTCTGCGAAGCGGCAGGCATTGCCTACAGCACTTCGCTGCAAACCGACAGCAGTGCCCAGCGCGGCACCAAAGTGGTGACCGAAGCGGTGCAAGTGATGCGTGATCTGGCCCGTCACATGCAGCAGGCGGGTGACGGCATTGAAGCCTTGAGCGATCAGTCGCAAGTGATTGGCAGCATCGTCAAGACCATCAGCTCGATTGCCGACCAGACCAACTTGCTGGCGCTTAACGCCGCCATTGAGGCCGCGCGTGCCGGTGAACAAGGTCGCGGTTTTGCCGTCGTGGCTGACGAAGTGCGCCAATTGGCGTCGCGCACCAGCAAGGCCACTGAAGAAATCATCGGTGTGGTGCGGCAAAACCAGGACATGGCCCGTAGCGCCGTGACCCTGATGGCCGATGGCAAGCTTCAGGCCGAAGCAGGATTGGCGTTGGCCGCCGAAGCGGGCACGGTGATTGTCGAAATCCAGGATGGCGCGCAGAAAGTGGTCGATGCCGTGGGTCAGTTTGCCAACCAGCTGTCGTCATGAGCCTTGATATGCAGGGGTTGAACTTAAGAAAAATCCCTCTGAGGTGACGGAAAAAGTACTGGTAGGAGTAAACTCCAGGCTTTCCAAAGGAGTTTCTATGAGTCTCTACCAGTCGAGCATTCTTGCCAAACCGATACCTTCGCAAGCGCGTTACATGTTTTTCGCCCTCAAGTCAGTAGAAGCTTTGCCGGCTGCACTCGACACCTTGTCGCAGTGGGTGGATGGCAAAAGCGTGGTGGCCGGTTTTGGTTCGCCGCTGGTATTGGCCCTTGGCGCGAAAGTCCCGGGGTTGCGGGTGTTTCCTGCGATCAATGCCATGGTTGAAAACCCGTCGACCCAGCACGCCCTGTGGCTGTGGTTGCTGGGCGAAGACCGTGGCGAGTTGCTGCACCGCAGCCAGGCCATCGAGACTGCCCTGGCGCCTGCGTTCAACCTGCTGCAAGTGACCGAAGGCTTCCGTTACGGCACTGATCGTGACCTGACCGGCTACGAAGACGGCACTGAAAACCCGGTGGACGAAGCGGCTGTGGACGCGGCCATCGTTGCCAATGCTGGCGCCGGGCTGGACGGTGGCAGCTTTGTTGCCATTCAGCAGTGGCAGCATGACCTGAACGGTTTTGCCGCACTGCCGTCCGAGGAGCAGGACAACATCATGGGTCGTCGCAAGAGCGACAACGAAGAGCTGGACGATGCGCCGGAGTCTGCCCACGTCAAACGTACTGCCCAGGAAAGCTTCACCCCGGAAGCCTTTATTGTGCGTCGCTCCATGCCGTGGACAGAAAACGGCAAGTCCGGGCTGATGTTTGTTGCCTTTGGCCGCACGCTGAATGCCTTTGAAGTGCAACTGCGGCGCATGAGCGGTCTGGAAGACGGCATCATCGATGGCTTGTATCGTTACAGCCGTCCACTTAACGGTGGCTACTACTGGTGCCCGCCGATGAAAGAAGGGCGGATGGATTTGAGTGCGGTGCGTCCGTAATAAGCGTCACTCCCCCGTAGCAGAGCGGAGTCAGCGACGACTGGTTTCAGGAATTGTCTGATTATTTTTTGCATGCCGCAGCCTCAGGCTTGCGGCATGAAATCGACCCCCCAAGCCGCTCGAAAACTCCTGCACTTATTTGCCTGTGGCCTGATCGTCGGACTCCTTGCGGGGTCGTTCGTATACTTGCGTGCCGTGTTCAACGAAGAGGTCTCGCAGCGCCGCAGTTTTATGAACGAGGCGGTGTTCAATGCCCAGGATTTTTTCGTCAGCCGCCAGACGCTTCTCAAGAGCCTGGTGCTGGCCACTGTGCCTGATCATCAGGCAGGCCAAACGGTCGCCGGTATTGATCCACAAGAAGAGGTCAACATCAGCCTGGGCAGTGAGGCTGGCCACTGGAACCTTTGGCTGACCCGGCGGATGATGGATTATTTGCACGAAAGCAAAGTCAATCTGTTGTATGTGCCGCAGACGGATAAGCCCAAAGTGGTGTGTTTGTTCGACTCTTCAGGCAACCTTGAACCGCTGCCCAAAGTGGTGTTGCAGCGGCTGCTTGATGAAGGGGCCAAGGCCTATTCATTTGGTGATGATCTGTGGCTGACCGACAGCAAGGTCCTGAATGCCCCCTTTTATTTATTTTCCCGACTCGATAACCGTAACCTGTCTTCCGGCTGGCTGGGCATTGAGGTCGAGGTTCCGGATCTGGTAGAGGCCTTGCGCAGTGAAAGTGCCGGTGACTTCATGCTGCTCAACGGTCAAGGCCAGATTCTGTTCACCAACGCCGCACAATCCACTCTCGTCAATTCATTGCAGACGCTGGAACCCAAGAATTCATTTGGCTTTATCGGTAGTGGCTGGTTGCCCGATAGCCTGGCAATCACGAAGAAGCTGGGCTATTCGGGCTGGCAAATCGTTTATGCCTTAGATATCAAATCTCTATTGCCAGTTTTGGGCGGGCCTTTGTTGGGCTGTGTTTTGTTGTTTATTGCCGTCTGCATCGGCTTGCGATTACTGATTGTGCGCATTGATCGGCGCCTGATCACCCCGGGTGAGAAACGCATTCAGGCGCTGGTTGAAAGTGAGGCGTTCAGTCGTGCCGTATTGCAAGTTGCACCGATGGCCCTGTGTGTAATCCGGCGCACAGACGGCACCGTGGTACTGGAAAACTCCTTGTCACAACAGTGGCTGGGTAACGGCACTGAGCGCAGCAAGCTATGCCATGGCTGGATTTCACGCGCGTTCGATGAATGTGACTTGCGCAACAGTGATGAGATCGAAATGGAGGATGGCCGTCTTCTGTACCTGGCCTTTGCCCCTACGCGCTACAAAAGTCAGGACGTGCTGATTTGCGCGTTCAGCGACATCAGCGCACGTAAACAGATTGAAGTAACCCTCGAACGTGCCCGGCAACTGGCGGACCGGGCCAATGAGGCCAAGACTCTGTTTCTGGCAACCATGAGCCACGAAATCCGTACACCCCTGTACGGTGTTTTGGGCACGCTGGAACTGCTGGCGCGTACCGAACTTAACGATCAGCAGAACAACTATCTCAAGGCTATCGAACGCTCATCCGGCAACTTGTTGCAGCTGATTTGCGACGTGCTGGATGTGTCGCGTATCGAGGCGGGTCAGCTGCAACTGGAACTCAACACCTTCAGCCCTCTTGAGCTGATAGAAGAGGTGGTCCTGGGCTACAGTGGCGCAGCCCAGGCCAAGGGCCTGCAGTTGTTTGCATTGATTGATTCAACGGTGCCCGAGTGGCTCAGCGGTGATGTCACCCGCATCCGCCAGATCTTGAATAACCTGCTCAATAACGCCCTGAAGTTCACGGACTACGGAAAAATTGTCCTGCGTCTGAAAATGGACAGCCGTGATGATGAGCGCGTGATGTTGCACTGGCAGGTTTCCGATACTGGCAAAGGTATTGCCCATGAAGAGCAGGCTCATCTGTTCGAGCCTTTTTATCAAGTGGAGTCTGCGAAAAACGTGGTCGCCGGCACCGGGCTGGGCCTGTCCATCTGCAAGCGCCTTATGCACTTGATGAACGGCACCATGCGTCTGGTCAGTGAGCCGGGATTGGGTAGCAGTTTTACCCTGCATCTGCCCTTGGTGCAGGTTAGCGAACCGGCGCGTTTTAGCCCTTTTGGCGAGTTGGCTGCCCGCGTTGTTTATGTGGTTTCCCCCGTGCGCGAACTGGCCGAGTGTTATTGCGCCTGGTTACGCCGTTGGGGTGCGCGGGCTCATCTTGGGGCGCCGAAACCAGGGGATGCATCCGATGCTGCTGTTTTATTGGAGCTGCATCCCGGCGCTGCCCGGCAATTGCTTGAACCTGGCTGGACAGGCCCGCTGGTGGTAGCCGCCAGTGACATGTCGGTAGCTCCCGCCGTTGAAAACCCTTGCTGGCAAGCGGACCTGAGCAGCTTGCAGGACGTCTATCGTGCCCTGTGCAAGGCCCAGGGCATGGGTATTGGCAGCGATCTTGAACCGGGTACGGTGAAGACGGAACTCAAGCTCGGTTTGCGCATTCTGGTTGCCGAAGACAATGTGATCAATCAACTGATTCTGCGTGATCAACTTGAAGAGTTGGGTTGCACAGTGACATTGGTCAGCGATGGACTGGAAGCACTCGAGCGTTGGCGCGACGACGATTTTGATCTGCTGCTGACCGACGTCAACATGCCGAAAATGAATGGTTATGAGCTGGCGGCCCGGTTGCGGGCCATGAACATAACGCTGCCGATCATTGGTGCAACGGCCAATGCCATGCGTGAGGAGAGCGAGCGCTGTCTGAATGCGGGGATGAATCACTGCCTGATCAAGCCTTTTACGCTGCACACCCTATACAACTGTCTTCAGCACTTCTAAAGGAGGATCCAGTGAAGCCCTATCGTGTACTGGTCGTTGAGGATCACCCTTTTCAGCATGAGTATTTGCTGAACGTTTTCAATGAGGTGGGTGGCTTTACAGTTGACACCGTTTGGGATGGCGATGGCGCGCTGGAGTGTCTGGCGCGTCATGACTATGACTTGCTGCTCAGTGACTTGCTGATGCCTGTGATGGATGGTGTGCAACTGATCCAGAGAGTTGCCGCCCTGAAAAATAAACCGGCGTTGGCACTGATGAGCGCCTCGTCCCGGCGCATGCTGATTAGTGCGGGGTTGGCAGCAAAAAACCTGGGTATTTCAGTGATTGGCCTGATCTCCAAACCGGTCGAGTTCAATGCGGTACAGCGCTTGAAAGAGCGAATGGAGCTTTTCCGCCTTAACGGTGATACGGACCCCTCACTGGCCATTGAAGTCGACCCGCAGAGTATCGAATTGGCCATGGCCAACGGGCAGATTCAAGCATGGTTCCAGCCCAAGAAATCCCTGCGCAACGGCAATATTCTCAGTGCAGAAGCCCTGGTGCGTTGGGTGCATCCCGAGGCCGGCTTGTTATTGCCCAAGGACTTTCTGACCTTGTTGATCAGCCACGGTCTTGAAGAGCGGCTGTTGTGGCTGATGCTGGAGCAAACACTTCAAGCCCAAAGACAATGGCGAGAGCAGGGCTGGGATATTCCGGTTTCAATCAACTTGCCCACGCATTTGCTGGATAACCATGCGCTCGCCGACCGTCTGCGCGACGCTGTTATTGCTGATGGTGGCGAGCCACGCAGTATCGTTTTTGAACTGATGGAGAGTTCAACCACAGAAGAGCTCAGTAATTACTATGCGGGAGCTTGTCGTTTGCGCATGATGGGCTTTGGCTTGGCCCAGGATGATTTTGGCAAGGGATTCAGCTCTTACTTCAATCTGGTTTCCACTCCATTCAGTGAGCTCAAGATTGACCGGTCGCTGGTACATGGCTGTGTCGAAAACGAGAATCTGGCGTCAGCACTGCGCAGCCTTGTTGAACTGAGCCGCAAGCTGGGCCTGACAGTTGTCGCCGAGGGCGTCGAGACACAGGCCGAACTCGAGTTTCTGCGCAGCATCCAGTGTGATCAAGTGCAAGGTTTCCTTATTTGCGGCGCTATATCGTGCGCCGACTTTGAAACTCTTTTACTGGACGATAGCTCTAAGCCATCACCGGGGTAGCTGAGTGCGGCGCCACGGGTCTTGTTCTGCGCTCGATCTGTAGAAACCGGGGGCGCCGGACTTGCCATGTCATCAATGTGGAGCCAGGCAATGCGCGAATTAAAGGTAGTGATTGCCGACGATCATCCAGTGGTGGTACTGGGGCTTCGGGAAATGATTCAACGTGATGAGTATTTCTCCCTGGTAGGCGAGGCGCTGAGCTCGTCGCAGTTGGTCGAGCAGTTGCAGTTGCATCAACCCGAACTGCTGATTACTGATTTCAACATGCCAGGGGATGAAACCTATGGCGACGGTCTGCAACTGATCGAGTACATCATTGAGCATTTTCCCGGGGTCAAGATCCTGGTGCTGACAGTCATGAGCAATCATCTGATTATCTCGCGCTTGCTGGAGCTGGGTGTGGCAGGCGTGATTGCTAAAAGCCATATCCGCGAAGAAATAGGCAAGGCCCTAAGTGCGTTGGCCAACGATCGGGACTATACGGCCCCGGCTGCTCCAGCCATCTCTGTGGTGACTAACCCCAAAGTCATTGATGAACGTTTCTCCACACTTTCACCCCGTGAAGTTGAGGTGCTGAGGCTGTTTGTTGCGGGCAATAGCGTGGGTGATATCGCCCGCCAATTGAACCGCAGCGTTAAAACCGTGAGCACCCAAAAGGTGGCTGCGATGCAGAAGCTGGAAGTGCTTAACGACCATGCCTTGCTGACCTATTGCATCAAAGCGGACCCCTTCGAATAGCTGTAGTGCTCTTCCAGTGCAGGAGTCATGTTTGCCATGCCGCAAATGAAAGTCTTATTGGCCGACGACCATCCGATTGTGTTGATGGGCGTGCGTGAAATCATTGAGCGTGACCCGCGTTTCAAGGTTGTGGGCGAAGCAATGAGTTCCTCGGAGTTGATCGACAAAATTTCGTTACTCAAGCCTGATGTGATTATTACCGACTACAACATGCCGGGTGACGATCAATATGGTGACGGCACTCGCCTGGTGGAGTACCTGCGCCGGCATTTTCCCGAACCCAAGGTGTTGATCCTGACCGTTATAACCAATGCACAAGTACTGACCTGGCTGTATGAGCTGGGTATCAGCGGTGTCATTTCAAAGAGCGCTGGGCTTGAGCAGATCCTGGTGGCGCTGGACGCGTTCTATCGCCAAGGGCACTACCAGCAGGACCAGCCGCAAGGGGACTTGAGTGAGGGCGCCGATGACCTTTCGCAAAGGCTCAGCCAACTGACGGTCAAGGAGTTCGAGGTCCTGCGTCTGTTCTCTACGGGGGTGAGTGTGAGCGATGTCGCGCATAGCCTGAACCGCAGCATTAAAACCATCAGTACCCTGAAGATTTCGGCGATGCGCAAACTCAATGTCGACAATGATCAAGCGCTGCTGATCTTGTGCGTCAAGGCCAATCTTTTTGCCTGACGCAGCGGTTTACAGATAGATCATTTCCATCAATAGCGTTGAGCTGTAACTGCCGATTGCGGGCAGCTCCTCCCCGGTCTTGACCGGCCGCACTGAGAGCTGGAGCTTGAGCCGCGTTTCTTCAACCGGGAAGATCAATTGCTCGCCCAGCTTCAGGTCAATCACTTTCAACGTACTGGTCATGTCGCTCAGGCGGGTTTTCAGCCCCAGTCTGTCGAGCGTGGTGCGCAGTGTGCTGCTGTCAAAAGCACCATTGCCGGCGCTGAAACGCAGGTGTACCTGGCTGCCTTTGATGCATTGAAAGTCCAGGCTGACATCGGTCCAGCCGGTGATGTCCGAGTTCAGCGAGTTGAGGTTTGTCTTGGGGATATCCACGCTTTGCGAGGCCGGGAAGTTGGCTGTGCAGGGTGGTTTTATCAGAGTGCCGCCCACCTCTATCAGGGCGGCATCCTCTGCACAGATGGCCGGGCTGAGCAACAGCGCTGCGGTGGACAGCATCGCCACCCACAGGCTCACTCTGGCGAGCATGGACATCTCACAGGTACTCGATACTGATAACAGCCGAAGTGCTGAATGCACCCTCGGTCAACGCACCAAGGGCAATCAACTTTGCTTTCATACTCAGGTCGACCGTGCCGCTCTGGTTGGTCAGGTTGCGTTTGGTCCCGGTAATGTTGGCCGCCGTGCTGTCGCTGTTCCAGAGCAATGAATAAGCCAGATTGGTTTTGCCCGTTGAGGCCTGTGTGGTTGAGCCTTGAATCGTGCGGGCTGCCAGAATGCTCACCGCCAGTACCGAGTTGGCCGGGCAGGTCATGGTGAGGGGGATGTCGATCAGCGCGGCATCGGCCACCTGGTCATAACGCAGGCTGCCGAAGTTGGCGGTCAGCGTCTTGCTGCTGGTCAGGTTGCAGGGCGGACGCGTCAGGGTGCCGCTCAGGTTGATGGTCACAGTGTCTGTTACGGCGTTGGCGGTCGAGCTGAGCAGGCCTGCGAACAGTGTCGCAGCCAATGTCAGGGATAATTTCATGGTTGAGCTCCTTACTTGATCAGAGATAGGTGATGTTGAGGGTGTACTGACTGTAAAAATTTCCGGTAGGCGAAACACTGGTATTCAGGCGCGGGCGAAAACCAAGGCTGATGTTGTTGCTGCCATTGGTCAGCGCCAGCGTGCGTGGGCTGTTGAAGCTCACTGCCGTGTTGGTGTCAGCCCAGGTGGCAGCCATCGACAGACCGGCCAGAGTTGTGGCTGAAACGCCCGGGCTGCCGCTGATGGCCGCCTGGGTGGGTACCAGCGTGGCGGTCGCTTGCGTACCGCGAGTGCAATTCATGGTGATATTGGCAATTTGCTGCGAACTGGCGAAGTCATTGCTGCTGAGTGTGCCAAAGGGCAGGTTGAGGGTTTTTGCCGAGCCCATCGAACAGGCGGGCTGGATGACCCGGAAGCTGAGAATGACGGTCTGCAAGTAGTCGCCGTAAGCCTCATAACCTTGGATAGAGGTGTCTGTGAGCGTGACACTGACCATGTAGTTGCCAGGCGTGACGGGCGCCGTTCCATAAAGCAGAACGTTGTAGGAAAAGGTGTTGCCCACGTACAGCTGCACACAGCTCCACGGCATGCATGTAGTGGTCGCAGTCCCGATGGGCAGCTCGGGAACCATCAGTCCAGAGTTGGTATGAAACACCTGGACCTTGCTGCCTCTGCCCTGGTTGTAGAACTGGCTGTGCTGCAATGACGCGCCAAAGGGAAACCAACGGGTAACCCGGCAGTTGGCTGTCATGTTGGCGGTATAGCTGGTGGATGGCGCAAGGTCGCCCAGCTGAATGATGCCGGTGGTGCCCGTAGGGGTGCATGCGAGGTTGTTTTCAATCAGTGCAAACGCTTGCTGACTGACAAGTCCCAGCAACAGGCAGAGCAGCAACAAGCAGACTTTGACCAGCCCCGGACGAGATGATTTGACGTTTGATTCATGCATCGGGAGTACCTTGAGTGTCTGGCGATTTGGCATCGCAACGGATGGTCAGTTGCCCGATGCCAGTCTCTGACAGGTTGTAGGTGTTCAGGTCCAGGTCCTTGGCGCACCAAGGCTGGCCGTTGACGTTGATCAGCAGCCGCGCCTTGTCCGGCACGCCAGTCATAAATACCCGGCCCTTGTCGGCTACCATCGCGCTGCTCAGCAGAGTGCCCTTGGGGTCATACAGCTGCGCTTCGGCGGCGAAAGGGGCGGGCTTGCCAGTGCTTGAGCTGACGCTGACCAGCAGGCGGCGGCCGTTATGGGTTTCGAAGTTGGCCAGGACAAAGGCACCACGATTGGGGGTGACTTCCTGTACCAGGTTGGCAATGTCGGTGTTGTCCGACAGTGAGTCAGTGTTGAGCGATACCTTGTTTTTGCGGTACGGCTGCGCCGAGGGAATAATCGTGTAGCCACTGCCGTTGGTCTTGATCCCGCTCTTGGTCAGCACGCCCACATCGGCGGCGCCGGGGGTGGCGACAATGATGTTGGTCTCGCCCAATGGCTGGGTGAACATCACGGTATTGCGGATGGCAACCACGCCGCCTTCCACGCCATAGTCCATCTGACGGGTGTTCTGATCCTTGTTATAGGAACCGTGCCAAATGGCATTGGCCGCGTTGTAGCGGGCCGCCACCGAGCCGCCGAGCACGCGGTCATCGTCACTGATCTGCTGATTGATGCCCAGGTTGTACGACAGGGCATCGTCCTGCAGTTGCGAGCCGCTGAAGGTGGCATTGCGGCTGGCATTGCCGGCGGAGTCCTGGTTGGTGCTCAGGCCGATGCGGCTGCTGCTGCCCGGGCTGCCCAGCGGCAGGCTGACGCTCAGCGACACGCTACGGATGTCGTCGCCCATGCCGCTGTTCTGTGACAGCCCCAGGTTGTAGGAGGCGCTGGCAACACTGAAGCTGTAGCCCAACTGAATGGAGGTATTGCTCTTGGCCCGGTTCCAGTAATCGGTTTTGGTCAGGTTGGCGTACATGCCGCCCCAGGTACCGAATTGTTGCGATACGTTGGCGGTAAAGCTGCTTTTCATATGGCCGGTCAAATAGGGGGAAAACGCCGCACTGTTATTCAGGGTTTCATCGACATAGGGCTCTAGCGAGTTGTTGGAGCGTGCGTTGATTGCCTCGTTGAAGCTGTAATAGCCGCTGGTGGAGTAGCGATAGCCAATCAGGCTGAAGCTGGTATCGGTCAGATCGATGGATTTGGAGTACCGGAAGCGATATGACTGGCCCGACAGCGTTTTGGCGTCTGCGCCCATGTCTTCGCTGATGGCATGGGTCACGTCCAGGGAAATCGCACCAAAGCCGGCAAAGTCGTGGGCAAAGCCAAGCAGCGCCGATTTGTATTGTTCGCTGACGATGCTGCCACCGAACAGCGTGGTGCCCTCGGTCAGGCCGCGGCGATAGGTGCCTTGGACAAAACTGGGCTTGGGCGAATTCTGCGCGCCTTCTGCCGGGCGATACTGGCCTGCGGTCACAGCGTAGCTTTGCTGGCCTTCACGCAACATGTAAGGCACAGAGGCAAATGACTGGATGTAGACCTGGCGCTCGCCATTGGGGCCTTCGATGGTGACTTCGATATCGCCGTTGCCCGCGGTCGAGTACAGGTTCTTGAGGGCGAACGGGCCTGACGGCACCCACTGTTCACTGATGACATAACCGCGCTGGCGCAATGTCACCAGCGAGCGGCCGTTGGCAACCCCACGCACTACGGGGGCAAAATTACGCGCATCATCGGGCAGCATGTCCAGATCAGAAGCGATCCCCACGCCGCGGTAAGAGATGGTGTCGAACAGATCGCTGTCGGTGGCGCTTTCACCCACCGTGGCAATGGCCATAAGGTTGCCCAGGTCGCGCTGGACATAGGTGTCCACCGATTTCCAGCTGCCGTCGACGTTAGTGCCTTTTTGCCAGGTCGAGAAATTGCGAAAGCGCCAGGCGCCGCTGTTGAACCCGCTATGAACACTGCCGAACTGGGATTGGCGGCTGCCGAACTGGTTCTCGTAGTCGCTCCCGGAAAAACTGTAGTTGGCGAAGGCCACCTGCTCGCCATCGCTCCAGGTCTTGCGCCGGGTTTCAAACGGCACGCTGCCGATATACGCCTGGGGAACCTGCAGGCTCAAATGCTGCTTGTTGAAGTCGTAATCGTAGGTGACGCCGGTAAGGTCACGGTTGAAGTACACGCAATTGTCGGCGCTGATGTCCGCATTTTTCAGGCGTGTGGGGTCAATTCCCAAATCCATCAGGGCCTGAAGGCTGAAGCAGGGGAACAGGCCGTTGGGAGTCGATATCTGGCTCGCGGTTTCTCGCACAAAGTGCAGGTCGCGCTGCTCCACAAGCCGGTCATCCACTGACAGGTCTACCCGGTAGATCCCCGGAAGTTGACCCTGGCTCATGGCTTTTACTTGCTCGGCCACTTCGCTCGAAGCGTTGCCGCCGCCAATTTCCAGAAAAGAAGAGTCAAAACTGTAGTCTGCATGCACTGCGGTTGTTGCAAGACCTGTAGCCGCAACGGTCATCGTGCTCCAGCACTTTACTCGGCGCGCGAAGGCGCACATGCGCAATCGCAGCATGAGGGGGTCCTTCCATTCAGCGGATTATTCAGTGATCAATGTGGGGTAACGGGTGCGGCCTTGACTGTGCTGCCGTACTCGTTGATGTAGCTAAGTTCTAGGCTGTCGCTGTTTTTCAGCGCTATTGGAGTGGTGACGGTGCTGCCGGGCTTGATAACCTCGGGCATGCCTTTGCTGGCGCTGTTGTTGATCAGCAATTCGCTGACCACCACGTTGTAACCCGACGGGTTATGCACCGTGAGTTTTCCGCCTTCAGCCCGCCACTGCAGTTTCTCCACCGCTTCGGGCAAAGTGCCCTTGAGGTTGGCGGGGCGATAAAACAGTTTGATCGTGGTCTTGAGTGCTATTTGCAGCACGTTCTGGTTACGCTGTTCCTCGCTCTTGGCCGGGATGGCTTTGACATTGAGCAAAAACAGACTTTCTTTGTCATCGGGCAGGTTCTGAGCGTTGGTGGCAATGATGCGCAGAAGGTTCTGGCCCTTGGCATCCAGGCGAAACAACGGCGGTGTGACAATAAACTCATCGGCGCTGGCGTCGCGGTCATCGAACGGGCTGACCCACGACTGCACGAGATACGGCACACCGTCATCACCCGAGTTTGAAAGTGCAAGGTTGGCTTCTTTCTCCTTGCTTTGATACACAACGCGCGTAGAACCCACGTTGACGCCTGCATGAACCTGGGGCAGCCAGAAGCTTGCTGCCAGTGCCAAAAAGGCTGCAACTTTTAAACGCATTAAGATGTCCTCTGGTTAACGCCAGAGCTCGCGATCAATCGCGATCAACCGCGAGCTCTTCGTTAAATGCATAAATTACTTGTAGGTAACGTCGAAACTGGCCAATGCATTGACTTTACCGGTGCCGATGCCACGCACACCCGGGGTCTCACCCGAAGCTGCGGTGTCGGCAACCAGGCGAACATAGGATGCGGTGAAGTCGAAGGTGTTGGACTGCGGACGCAGAACGTAATCGTTGCTGGCCGTGTTAAGTGGCAACTTGTTACCGGTGCGCGCGTCGTTGATCTGGATACCAACGCCGGGTACCTGGTTGTCACCGGTCATGCCCAACACGGTTGCATCAGTGCCAGCTTGTTGGCCGCTGAATTTGATGGAGGCGTTTTTCAGGGTCGAGCCGCTGCAGTTTTCCAGCGAGATCGAAAATGGTGTGGCGCCAGCAGTGGCGACAGCCCCTACAGTGTTAGGGAAGTCGGCAATACGGACCTGGCCCATATCAACCGCTTTTTTAACGCTTTCGCTGTTGATGGTGCATGCGTTGTCGTTGATAGTGCCGGTGAATTCAACCTGACCATCAGCCGCTTGAGCGGTAGCAGCAGCCATTACGATCAGCAGCGAAGAGCCACAAAGCGCGGTGTATTTGCCAAATTTATGAAACATGAGAGAAGCCCTCTACAAACCAATGATGTGTGATTTCCATTATTTAATGCCCCCCCTGCCAACGGCTCGCCGCGGCAGGTGATGCAAAGGATGCAATTGCCAGAGGAGAATCCCCATCAGACAATTCCTGTTCGGCTTGCTCAGGCCATTTCGAGGGCGCAGAAGTGGCGGCGCAAGGCTCGTGGCGAGCGCAGTGGGGGCTGGCGGATAGTGCAATGTGTAACCCTTTGGCTAGCAAC
Organism: Pseudomonas sp. FSL R10-0056; assembly: GCF_009600105.1. Classification (NCBI taxonomy): domain Bacteria; kingdom Pseudomonadati; phylum Pseudomonadota; class Gammaproteobacteria; order Pseudomonadales; family Pseudomonadaceae; genus Pseudomonas; species Pseudomonas sp. FSL R10-0056. The sequence goes on along the minus strand of NZ_WIWL01000182.1, from coordinate 138,058 downwards.
AGGCTTGCCTATTTCCTCCCAGGTCATCGACGGCGCTAAATCATGAAGCAAGCTAAGGTACGTCTCGGTGCGCTGGCACTGAGCTCACTCAGACTTAACAAACTATTGCTCCTGCTCACCGGGTTTGCCCTGCTGCTGGTGAGCATGAGCTATTGGGCGGTTAATCGAGTGCTGAAGGAGGAGGGCGAGAAGACGGATTTTCATTTCGCGCGGCTGATGGAAAGCATTCATGAGCATGAGACCTTTTTGCATATTGCCGTTCAAAGCTACAGTCAGGCTAATGAAAACCTGCTGATAGATAGCCAACCGCACTCGCACGAGGTACTGATCCGTCAGGGCGATGAGCGCTTGTTCCAGAACCGTGACACGGCCAAGTCATTGCCCTTTACGGTGAGCCAGCGAGACAAGTTCACCCATACCGAAATGCAGGGCGTCTACTCGCTCGGTGTGCAGTTGACCGACCTTTTCACGGCTTACTGGTCCGATTCCCACTATGTGGCGCCGCAGGTATTTGTTTTTTCCCCCAGCGATCAATTCACTATTGCGGTGCCCGGTATTGAGGGCACGCGGCAGTCCCCCCTGTTGCTCAAAAGCAACTTTTTCGATGTGACCAAACGTTTGTACGATGAACTTATGGTGCATCGCCATGCCCTTGGCAGTGATGAACTGATCTGGATAAAAGCTCCGCAGGACCTGATTCAAAAGCGCAAGTACATTGTCGGCGCCGTCGGGCTGAATCTGTCGCGCAACTTCATGCCACCGGGGGCTGAAGCCAATGACCTGGTGATCCTGAACGCGTTACTGGACGTCAGCGATATCGGTGATCTGGAGCGCTTGCTGATGCACCCCACCAACAGCCGTTTGACCCTGATCTTGCCTGCCGGCGATGTATTGCTGGGGGACGCCGGGGATGTCGAGGATCTGCCCCTGGGCTTGAGCATTACCCGCGATGGTCTGCGCTTCAAGCTGAGTTCGGGCGGGGCCACGCCCTGGGTCGGGTTGTACGCGATCAGTTATCAGAACTTCTTTGGCTATGCCAAATGGCCTTTGGCCGGCGCGGCGGGCCTGCTGGTATTGTTTGGGCTGATCGGCTGGCGCTTCAACCGCTGGTACCGCAAGCAAATCATCGAACCTGCCCAGCGTGCCAGCCAGTCCCTGGCCGAGAGCGAAGAATTCAATCGGGCCATGCTCGACAGCGCACCCGTGGGATTGTGCGTGGTCGAGCGCAGCACGGGAGAGATCCTGCTGGAAAACCAGAGGGCGCATGAGTGGCAGGGTACCCCTGAACTGATTGCCCTGCTGAAGCGCGATTATGGTGAGCACGAACTGGGAGAGGTCCAGTTGGAAGTCGCGGGGCGCTATCTGCAGGCCTGTTTTGTCTTTACCCGTTACAAGGGCAAGAACGTGGTGCTCTGTGGTTTCAACGACGTCACCCGGCATGTGGATGACGCCAACCTGATGGAGCAGGAGCGGCGTTCGGCTGACGAAGCGAGCAAAGCCAAAACTCTGTTTCTGGCAACCATGAGCCATGAAATTCGTACGCCTCTATACGGGGTACTGGGCAATCTTGAACTGCTGGGCCTTACGTCTCTGAATGAGCGCCAGCGTGAATACCTGCAGACCATTCAGCGGTCGTCTACGGTGTTGTTTCAGTTGATCAGTGATGTGCTGGACGTCTCCAAGATCGAGTCCGGGCAAATGGCTGTCGAGGCCAAGTCCTTCTGTCCGCTGGACTTGTTTGAAGACTGTGTGCGCAGTTATTCAGCCGCGGCGAGCAATAAGGGCTTGAAGATTTTTGCCTGTGCCGACGCGCAGTTGCCGCCATTGTTGAGTGGCGATGCGGTACGTATTCGGCAAATCATCAATAATTTGCTGAGTAACGCAATCAAGTTCACCGACACCGGCTGGGTTGTCTTCAGGCTCAAGGTGATAGGCATCGAACAAGGGCAGGCCGCGTTGCAGTGGCAGGTTTCCGATACCGGCGTGGGGATCAGCGAAGGGCAACTGACGCGCCTGTTCAAGCCCTTTTCCCAGGTGGGTGGCAGCGAACGTGCAGGCGGTGCGGGGCTGGGCCTGTCCATTTGTGCGAGCTTGAGCGAGATGATGGGCGCGAATTTGCGGGTGGTCAGTGAACCGGGGCTTGGCAGCAGCTTTTCGTTGCATATGAGCTTACCGGTTATCGCCGGCTCACTGGGTAGTTGTGCCGATATCGACCTTGAGGGGGTCCGTGTTTACGTGCGCGCTGCGCGCAATGATATAGGGCAGATCCTGGCAGACTGGTTAAACCATTGGGGCGCTCGCGCCCAGGTTATGCCGGCAGCGCTTCCTCCCGACTACCCTGCAATCCTGCTGGATCTGGACCCTGACCAACCGCTGACAGTGCCCTGGCAAGGTGAGCGGCTGCTGGCGACCGAGTCGGGGGGCAGCCAGCCGCAAAGAACTGCCCGTGGCTGGGAGGTCAATGCCTATGATATTCGCGCCATTGGCAGAACGCTGATGCAGATCGCCCATGGGGCTGTCCCCCAGGCGTCCGCCAGTGTGGTGCCCTATGCCGCAAACCTGGAATTGAACGTTCTGGTCGCCGAGGATAACCCCGTCAATCAGGAGATCCTCAGGGAGCAGTTGGAAGCCCTGGGGGTTCGGGTCACGCTGGCAGACGATGGTGAACAAGCCCTGTCGCGCTGGAAGGAAGCGTCGTTTGATCTGGTGATCACCGACGTCAATATGCCCAGACTCGATGGCTATCAGCTGACGCGCCGCTTGCGTGAGCTTGACCCGCGGGTGCCGATTATTGGTGTGACCGCCAATGCCCTGCGTGAAGAAGGGGAGCGCTGCCTGGAAGCGGGAATGAATGTATGGCTGGTCAAGCCCCTGAGCCTGACCACATTACGCCAGACCTTGTCCGCCTTGTGCGCAGCGCCTGCCGAGCTGCCTGTTGGCGTCCATGATGCCCCCGATGCACCCCTGCAGACGGATGATCTGCAAGACTGGATCAGCCTGTCGCCAGCCATGCATCGGCTGTTTATCGCCACCATGCAGGAGGATCTGGCGCAGGCTCAGCTGGCGTTGCAGCAGGGCAATACCTCGAAACTGATCAGTTATGTGCACCGGATGCACGGTTCTTTTGCCACGGTGGGCGCTGTCAATTTGGCTGAGGCCTGCAATCAGTGCGAAATTGCCTTGTTGCGTGAGCCCTTGAACCCGGTCTCGGTCGCGGCCAATGAGGTGTTGCTCGAACGTTTGCGCAGGGTGGTCGCGAGGCTGGTTGACGGGGCGTTATATCCCGGCAGCCAGTAACGTTACGGCCACGTTCAGCGGGCTTGCGGATCTGCCGGTGATCACAGTGGCCGTTTGTTGTACCTTGGAATCGTCCCTCCCAACAATAATATGGACGTTTCCATGGCCTCTAACCCTGCATTTCACGCTTCTCCCATGCCCACCCTGCTCGATGCCCTGCGCGAGCTGCTCGGTGAGCGCCTGAGCACTGGCCGAGCCGAGTGCGAGCAACACGGCCGAGGTGAGTCATACCACCCGACCTTGCCGCCGGACGCGGTGTGTTACGCCGAGTCCACGGCCGAGGTGGCGGCCATCGTCAAACTCTGCGCAGCGCAGCGAGTGCCGATCATTGCCTTTGGTGGTGGCACTTCACTGGAAGGCCATGTAGGCGCTACCCGGGGCGGGGTCTGTATCGACCTGAGCCGCATGCAGCGAATCATCGCCGTGCGCCCGGATGATCTGGATGTCACTGTGGAGGCCGGGGTAACCCGCATGCAGCTGAATGCCGAACTGCGTACCACCGGGCTGTTCTTTCCGGTCGACCCGGGCGGTGAAAGTACCCTGGGGGGCATGGCAGCGACCCGCGCTTCAGGGACCAATGCGGTGCGTTACGGGACCATGCGCGAAAACGTGTTGAACCTGACCGTGGTGCTGGCTGACGGCCAGGTGATCAAGACCGGTGGGCGGGCGCGAAAATCATCCGCTGGCTACGACCTCACGCGCTTGTTTGTCGGCTCGGAAGGCACGCTGGGGATCATCACCGAAGTCACCCTGCGCCTTTACGGTATTCCGGAAACCACCTGCGCGGCGGTGTGTACCTTCCCGACGATAGCGGCGGCGGTCAGTTCGGTGGTGTCGATCATTCAATATGGCATTCCAGTGTCACGGGTCGAATTGCTCGATGCGCGCACGGTGCAGGCGGTCAACCGTTTCTCGCACATGGGCCTGGTTGAAACGCCGACGCTGTTTTTCGAGTTCGCCGGTTCCCCGGCCAGTGTGGCGGAGCAGGTGGAACTGACCCGGGAGATTGTTGAAAGCAATGGTGCATTGGGTTTTCAGGCGGCTGGCGATGCTGATGCGCGCAATGCCCTGTGGCGTGCCCGGCACAGTGTCCACTATGCAATGCAGTCCATGCGGCCGAATGGTCGGATCTGGAGTACGGATGTCTGCGTACCGATTTCGGCGCTGACCCGGTGCATTGCCGAAACGGCTGAAGATGTGGCCAGGGTTTCATTTTTCGTAGGCATGGTCGGGCATGTCGGGGATGGCAACTTTCACCTGGGGATGGTGGTCGACCCGGGCAATGCCGCAGAACTGGTTGAAGCCGAAGCGCTCAATGAGCGGGTTGTCGAGCGCGCCATTGCCCTTGAGGGCACTTGCACCGGAGAGCATGGCATTGGTTCGGGAAAGATAAAGTTCATGCCCCTGGAGCATGGCGCCGCACTGGGTGTCATGCACCTGGTCAAGCAGGCTCTCGACCCTCTTGGGCTGATGAACCCGGGGAAAATCCTGCCCCAGGGGTGATATCAGGCCTGGGCGGTGATGTAAGCGCAGGTAATCATTGGTCTTTTTTTTATTTCGTGCTTGACGCCCCGACGGTAAAACACGTTTAATTGCCGCCTTGCCCAGATAGCTCAGTCGGTAGAGCAGGGGATTGAAAATCCCCGTGTCGGCGGTTCGATTCCGTCTCTGGGCACCACAACAGCAAAACCCCTGATGCCTTATGGCTTCGGGGGTTTTTTGTTTTCGGGTGGAGCAAATCTGTTCTGCCTATCCCTTTGTCGCCTCGTCACTCGTTACGCCTTTCAGGGTGTTTACTTTCAATAAGGCTTTGTCTTTTGAAAAGGTGGGTGCGATGAGCAATGAACAGGCAGTACCCGAGACCAAAGGCGTTACGGTCACGTTGCTGGCCACCATCGACCTTGGCCCCGAGATCGAGGGAATGGCAGGGCGCCAGCTTCGCATGCGTAAGGTGACGATTGAGCCGGGGGGCGTTTTCGGGCCGGTTCACAACCATGCAGACAGGCCTGGCACCGTCTATATCCTTCACGGCGTTATCACTGACCATAGAAATGGTATCGCCACGGAGTATGGCCCGGGTGTGGGCTGGCCTGAAGACAGGCACACCACGCACTGGCTTGAAAACCGGGGAGTGATTGAGGCGGTGGAGATTTCAGTCGATATCGTCAGGCAAGACTAAGCCCGCATCAGGCGGCTGCTTGATAGTCGCTCACTCGAGCGGAATCCGTAATGGGTGACGTTGTGAGCGCGCGCGTCACCAAAACCAATAAGGCAAGAACTTGGGGGTCGGTTCATTGGCCAATTCCAGATGGTAGGTAATGGCGTTAAAGAAAAACATGTCCAGTACGAGAAAAGTCGCCGCCCCAAAAGAGAATGTCAAAAACTCGCGATGTGGATGTGAATAAAGGCGTGACTCCATCCAGGGGCGAGCCGCGGCAAGAATAATCAAGCCCGTCATTGCACCAAGGTAGTTCGGTTGAACAGGGGACGCCGCAAAGTGACTATAAATAAATGCAAACAGAAGCATCCCGAGGCCAATAACGGGTAGTCTCAAGCAGAACTTCAGCAGTTTGTCTCTGGTGTTGGCGAATCGTTGGCTTCGATCTACAAAGATATAGGCCGCTAACAAGGAAATCGCGGGTGTGATTGAAAGTATGTAACGCGCTTTCTTGGCACTTGGAATTGTCAGCAGTACGACCACGACAAGAAACCAGGCCGAGAGATACAAGAGCATGCTTGTCGACGGTAGAGGCGACGGTGCAAAAAAATCTTTGCCCTTTCTGATGATCACGTTCAAGGCAATAAAAACGGTTACACCGTAGGTCAGCAAGCCGGCAGAGAAGTAGAAGTAATAACTAGGTGCCTGGTTACTGTCAAATCGCCCCAGCCCTTGCTTGACCAATACCTCCTGCAAGAAAGCATGTCCACCTTGTGCGTAGGCAGCCGCTATCAGCAGCAAAAGGGCAGCGCCCAGGACCAGGCCGGCGAGCAGGCAGAACACAACGAGCCTGCGCCATTGCCGGCTCAGCAGGTAATAAGAGGCGACTACACTGGCTGGGACGATCAGGCCAACAGGACCACGGAATGCAAAGCCCAGCGCCAGGGCTGCGAGTATAAGCAGCAATCGGGATGTTTGTTTATGCTCGTCTCCTGCACAGGCCAGATAAAAACATATCACGGTAAAAAGTGCAGGGTATATATCCATTGATAAGGAGTTTACGCCGTCCAGAAATGACCAGGTGAATAGCGCGAACACAACACCATATGCGCCCCATTTCTTTTCCTGTCGTTCACCCAGCTTGTATATGAATACCAGTGTCAAGGCGGCAGCAATACAAAAAGGCGTCGCCAGTGAGAGAAGGGATACTTGGCCAAATGGCAGTGAAATCAGATAAACGAGGAACGTATGGGTCACTGTGTAGTCGGGATAGGGCTGCAGGTCATCAGAGATTGGAAAAAGCGTCAATCCGTTCTGGAACATATAGTGGGCGAAGTCGACGAAGCGTGTTGTGTAATTGAGCACTGCGGGCCTGTATTGCAGGGCGGCAAATAGGAAAAAAGACATTATAAAAATAACGGAGCATGGGTACTTAAAAGTGACGTCTTTAAGTGCCTTCATATAAGCGGCTCTCCAAAAACGCGCAGGCTAGCATTGTTTTTTTTAGGTAACCCAGATTTAAAAAGTAAATATTTATTATATTAAAAGTGTCAGGGAATAGTGGGGCTACCTGTCCATTTCAGATCATGGGCTGCGAACAGGTGTGAAGCAGACTGATCCGGATCGGTCATGACGTAAGGGGGTAGGCGATTTCTGGACGCAGTTGCCAGGTTATTGGCCGAGGGCTCGCAGGATGCGACGGGGAGATTTGGGAGGAGACATTAAGAAACCCCCAGACACAAGAAATCCCGCACTAGGCGGGCTTCTTGTACTGTCTGCAGACTCATGGAGACTTCTGTAAACAAGCGTTTGGTGGCTACACAGGGACTTGAACCCCGGACCCCAGCATTATGAATGCTATGCTCTAACCAACTGAGCTATGTAGCCGATGGCGCGCATTATTCCCTCGTACGGGGGGTGTGTCAAGCAAATATCTAAAAAAAATCTTCGTTCTATCAATTGCTTCAGGTTTTACGGCGTTTGCATGGAAAGATCTTGTAAAAGAATGGCACATTGACGGATCTGCAAGCGCGCATTCACCTGTCGTACGGAAACCCAAATGGCTCTTAGCAACGCTCAAACAACTACAATCGCGTCCCCTCCAGCCCCTCAGTCAAGCCCATTGGTCATGCGCATTATCGGCGCCGTGGCCCTGGCGCATCTGATCAATGACCTGATCCAGGCCGTACTGCCGTCGATCTATCCGATGCTCAAGGCCAAATATGACCTGACCTTTACTCAGATCGGACTGATAACCCTGACGTTTCAGATGACCGCTTCGCTATTGCAGCCGTGGGTGGGTTACTACACCGACCGTCATCCCAATCCGCTTTTGTTGCCTGCCGGGATGGTTTGCACCCTGATCGGGATTTTGATGTTGTCTCAGGTCGGCAGTTTTCCGCTGATTTTGCTGGCCGCCGCCCTGGTGGGTATTGGCTCTTCTACGTTTCACCCCGAAGCTTCCCGTGTAGCGAGGCTTGCTTCGGGCGGGCGCTACGGGCTTGCGCAATCGACCTTCCAGGTAGGTGGCAATGCCGGCTCGGCCTTTGGCCCGTTGTTGGCTGCGGCCATCATCATTCCCTTCGGTCAGGGTAACGTGGCCTGGTTCGGCCTGTTTGCCCTGTTCGCCGTCGGGCTGCTGTATGTCATCAGTCGCTGGTACCGCAACCATTTGAATCTGTTCAAGCTCAAGGCCGGGCAGCAGGCGACTCATGGGTTGTCGAAGCAGCGGGTACTCGGTGCCCTGGCGGTGCTCGGCTTGCTGGTGTTCTCCAAGTACTTCTACATGGCGAGTCTGACCAGCTACTACACCTTCTTTCTGATCGAAAAGTTCGACGTGTCCGTGTCCACCTCGCAGTTGTACCTGTTCCTGTTCCTGGGCGCAGTTGCGGCGGGCACGTTCTTTGGCGGCCCCATCGGTGACCGTATTGGCCGCAAGGCGGTGATCTGGTTTTCAATTCTCGGGGTGGCGCCGTTTACCTTGCTGCTGCCCTATGCCGACCTGTTCTGGACCAGTGTGCTCAGCGTGATCATCGGCTTTATCCTGGCCTCGGCATTCTCGGCCATTGTGGTGTATGCCCAGGAGCTGGTGCCGGGCAATGTGGGGATGATTGCCGGTATCTTCTTCGGCCTGATGTTTGGTTTTGGCGGGATTGGTGCGGCCTTGCTCGGGCATTTGGCGGACATTCATGGCATCGAGTATGTGTACACCCTGTGCTCTTACCTGCCGTTGTTCGGCGTGCTGGCGATTTTGCTGCCGCGAACGAAAAAAGTCTGAGTCGGTAGTGGGGGCCATTCCCTGGCCTTGCTCCGGGCGTGCCCTCAATCATGGACCCCTCTGAGCATCCGTGGCGGGCACTAGCAGTGGGTGGCCATCTTGAGTTGTTCGCGAGCTCGCGAGATGCGTGAGCGAACTGTCCCTATAGGGATTTCCAGAGCGCTGGCGGTGTCGCGATAACTGCTGCCGCTTTGCACCGATGCATACAACGTGTCGCGCATTTCGATGGGCAGCCGGTTGAAGGCAATCAGCGTGAGCTCAAGCCTGCGGTGAGTCTCAAATTGACCATACAGGTCGGGGCTGTGGTCCTGCTCATGGCACTGCGTCTCGTCGAACTCGCAATGCACCGGCCTTGCGTGCAACCGACGAAAATGATTGCGAATGAGGTTCTGGGCAATGCCGCACATCCATGTGCTGAGCGTTGCCTGGCCGTTGAAGCGTGCTTTGCTGCGCCACGCCTCCAGGCAGGTCAACTGAAAAATATCCTCTGCATCTTCGGGGTTCAGTACGCGCTTGTGGATAAACGCTTTAAGCTTTTTTTGAAGTTCAGTCGACAGATCCAGAAAATCGGGGGCAGGGGGGGAAGCCTTATCAAGGTGATCCATTTTTTATCCTCAGGGTGAGTGCTATCGAAAATGGTTTCGACAAGGACCTCCCAAGCATCGCCTGTGCCAATTTGCGGATCGAATATAGCCATCTGATTTATATGAGCTTTACAGGTTTTTAACAGGCGCGGTTGTGCCGGATCTTGCGTAGCGGACCTTGTGCGTGCGCCAGTTTTTTCAAAAACATGCCAATGCTACTGCCAGGGAACCGCTTGCCTGTGATCAACCACACAGGTCAATGAAACCTCCTGACTTGGCAGCGCTATGAAAGTTGAAGGGCGAAACGACACCGCGCAGATCCTGCTCTCTTCTCGGAGCGTTGGGGGGCAGATGCCCCAGTCTTCTGCGCAAAGTGCCGCTGAAGAGGTTGGCATGTTGTTCAGCCAGAAAGCCGAAAGCAGCAGCAAGGCATTGGCTCAGCGCGTGCTGCGCACGGTAGATAACCGGGTGCAGAAGGTTGAGGGTATCCAGCAGTTAAACGAGCTCTATGAGCAACTGGGGCATCCCGCTCAGCTCAGCCTGGGGCTGCTGACCCGGCACGTTCGTCTGGCACTGGCGTCAGACTCAGGGGTCGAAGCCTTGCTGGCGTTGACCGGCGACGACCCGGCCCGCACCAGTGTTGTCTTGCAGTACATGGTTGCTCAGGCCCGGGCACAAGGGCGTGAAGGTGATATCGAGCGGGTGCAGAAGGTTCAGGCACAGTTGCATACCCGCTATGACCGGCAAATTCAGGCGGGCCTGAATATTGCGCTGGCGCTGGCAGCAGCCGAAGGCGATGCCGCGCTGCGCCAGGCTGTTCGCACGCTGTATTACTCCAGTGTGGTGCGCAAACAATCACTGCCGAGCATTATCCAGGCCTTGCTGGCTTTATTCGATGAAGAGAGGGTCAACGACGGGTTGCGCGTGATGGCGCGCGCGCTGGCGGATGATATCGCCGCCCACCGGCCCTCGGTGCCGAGCATCAGGCTGCGTACTCTGTTGAGCGGGCTTCAAGGCTGCACCCAGTTGAGCAGCCTTTTGCACAGTTGCCGGTGGTTTATTGAGCGATTGTCATCCCGCGAACGGCAGGCCGAACTGTCGCCAGTCTGCCTGTTGCAACGTCTGCTGGGGTATGCGGGCACGGGCATCGATAGCGATGAGGTGCAAAGCCTGAGTCGTGAGTTGGGTGGCGAAAACCTTTCCAGTCAACTGGTCTTGCTCAATCAAGTTTATCCGTTGATTCAGCGTCTCCCGTTGGCCGTTTGGAGTGACCCTGCAAGCCGTCAGGACGCATTGCAGTCTTTTTTGAGCCTGATGGGTGAACACACTCAGAGCGAAGGTATCGTCCAGGTGTCGGCAGGGCTGACGAGACCGATTCGATGAGGCTCGTCAAATGGCTCAGTAACGGCCCTGGCAATGTGGCAAGCCCGGGCGAAGTGCTCGGGGCCGTGGCGGTGCTGGGCATTGTTTTTATCTTTATCGTGCCCTTGCCGACCTGGCTGGTGGATGTGCTGATCGCGCTCAATATGTGCCTGGCCAGCCTGTTGATCGTGCTGGCGCTTTATCTGCCCAACCCTTTGGCATTTTCCACATTTCCTGCACTTTTGCTGCTGACCACGATGTTTCGTCTGGCGTTGTCGATTGCCACGACCCGCCTGATCCTGCTGGAGCAGGATGCGGGCGAGATCGTCGAGGCCTTTGGCAACTTTGTGGTGGGGGGGAATCTGGCGGTGGGGCTGGTGATTTTTCTGATCATCACCATCGTCAATTTCCTGGTGATTACCAAGGGTTCGGAACGTGTCGCTGAAGTGGCGGCGCGCTTTAGCCTGGATGCGCTGCCGGGCAAGCAGATGTCCATCGACAGTGACCTGCGTGGCGGGTTGATCGATGGTGCACAGGCCCGATACAAGCGTGACCAGTTGTCCCGGGAAAGCCAGATGTTCGGTGCCATGGACGGCGCCATGAAGTTTGTCAAAGGAGACGCCATCGCAGGCCTGGTGATTGTGCTGATCAATATCCTCGGCGGGTTTTCCACGGGGGTAGTGCAACACGGGATGAGTGCTGGCGAGGCCATCACGCTGTATTCGGTATTGACCATCGGTGATGGTCTGATCGCGCAAATTCCGGCGCTGTTGATTGCCTTGACCGCGGGGATGATCATCACCCGTGTTGCCCCCGACGACCAATCGCCAGGCGGCCATGTCGGGGCACAAATCGGCCAGCAGATAACCCGTGAACCCAAGAGCTGGATGATCGCATCGGCGGCCATGCTGGCCTTCGCCGCCCTGCCGGGAATGCCCGCCCCGGTGTTTGGCTTGATTGCCCTGTGTACGTTTGCGCCGGGTTTTTACTGGTGGTCGCGAAGCCGCAAGGCTGAGGCGTTGGAGCCGGCGCAAGCAGTGCAGGTGGCCCCTGAACACAACGGCGACGAAGATCTGAGAGTGTTTGATCCGACACGCCCGTATCTGCTGCAGTTCGCCAGTGCCCATCAAAGCCTGGAGCTTACTGAGCGGCTGATTCACGGGATTCGTCAGGTGCGCAACAGTATCGTCACCCGTATCGGGGTGACACTTCCCAGTTTTGAAATCGAATACAGCGACGTGCTGCCCGAGGATGAGTTTCGCTTTTGTGTTCACGAAGTGCCCACGCTCAAGGCGACTTTTGATGAACGACGGGCCGTGGCACGGGACAGTGTCACGGATGCTCCTCAGAGTGCTCTCAGAGGCAGCGAGCAAAGAGATGAACGGGACTGGCTATGGCTGAACCCCGGTGATCCGCTGCTGGCCCGGGAGGGCGTCGAGTCGTTCAGTGCCCATGCCTTGATTGTTGAGCGCATGCGTCAAGCCATGATGATCAGCGGGCCGCAATTTTTGGGGTTGCAGGAGAGCAAGTCGATTCTCGGCTGGCTTGAGCACAGCCAGCCTGAGCTGGTTCAAGAGTTGCAGCGGATCATGCCGCTGTCCCGGTTCTCTGCCGTTCTGCAGCGCCTGGCCAGTGAAGGCGTCCCCCTGCGGGCGGTACGCCTGATTGTCGAAGTGCTGACCGAACATGGCCAGCACGAGCGCGAAGTGTCAGCGCTGGCGGACTATGCGCGGATTGCCCTGAAGTCGCAGATCTATCATCTGTACAGTCAGGCTGACGGTCTGCATGCCTGGCTGTTGTCTGCCCATAGCGAAAACCTTTTTCGCGAGGCATTGCGCCAAACCCAATCGGGCGTGTTCTTTGCCCTGGACAATGAGCACAGTACGCAACTTGTGGCGCTGCTCAAGGAGGCTTTTGCACCGCGCAAGTGCGACGCAAGCGTATTGCTGGTGGCGCAGGATCTGCGCAGCCCGTTGCGCACGCTGTTGTTCGATGAATTCAACCATGTGCCGGTCATGTCTTTCGCCGAGTTGACCGGCTCGGCCAAGGTCAAGGTGCTCGGGCGTCTTGATCTGCAATTCGACGGTGTGCTGCGCGAGGCCGTGTCTTGAGTCCGGGGCATGGCTTACCTGATGGCGCAACCGTGGTGTTCGATTCGCAGCAGCCTGGCCTGCTGTTCGAGTTGCGAGTGCTGAGCGGTTTGCATGAGGGGGCTGCACTGCCTTTGTTCGGTGAATGCTGGAGCATCGGTGCCCATCAAGATGCCGACCTGGAGTTGTACGACCCTGGCGTTGAAGCCAGGCATGCCCGGTTGCACTGTGTGGACGGGCGCTGGACAGTGCAGGCGCAGGAAGGTCTCTTGCAGGATGAAACCGGCACTGCCCGGGCACAGATTGCCGATCTGGCTGCGGGTAAGGCGTTCGCCATTGGCGGGATACGCTTGTGCATCGCCAATACGCAAAGTGCCTGGGTGGATGAGCTGGCAGAAGTAACCAGGGTGCAGAGCGAAACGGCCGCCGCGCGCTCGGGCATGGTGCCTGCGCGCCGCCCTGGCAAGTGGCTGGCGCTGGCCCTGAGCGTGTCGGTGCTGATATTGGCGGCACAAGTCTGTCAGCCTTCAAACACGGCACAGGCACTTTCTCCGAAGCCATTGGCTGTCAGTGACAGGCGTCAGCTTGCAACAACGTATCAGGTCCATCAGCAATTACTCAAGATGTTGATCGAGCGTGATCTGGACAACGCCATCCGGCTGCAGATGGTTGATGAGCAAATCATCCTGGACGGTGATGTCGGCAAAGACTCGCTGGCACTGGTCTCGCGGATGCTCGATCGCTTCGAGGCGCAGTTTGAAACGCCGGTTGCGATCATTAATCAGGTCCAGGAAATCAGCACGGTACTGCCCTTCAGGATCGTCCAGATAATCGGTGGCCAAAAGGCCCATGTTGTATTGGCCGACGGGCGTAGGCTGTTTTTTGGTGACGAAGCGCAGGGTGTGCGCCTGACTGCGATCGACAACCGCCGAGTACTGTTTGAAGGCGCGCAGCGCTATGAGGTGAGCTGGTGAACGGCACGATTGCTGAGCGCCTTGAGCGCTGGCGGCAACGCCAGTTCACGCACCTGGCGGGTTTTTCACCGGTGACCCTGAGCGGTCGGCTCCTGCGGATCAATGGCATGCTGCTGCAATGCTGCCTGCCCCAGGCCCGCATTGGCGAGCTGTGCCGGGTTCAGGCAGGGAGCAACGCATGGATACTGGCAGAGGTCATCGGCTGCGATCAGCAAGACGCCACCCTCAGTGCTTTGGCGAGCCTCGAAGGAATATGCGCAGGGGCGGCCGTTGAACGCTTGGGGGCTGTGCATCAGGTTCGCGTCGGCAATGATCTGCTGGGGCAAGTGCTCGACGGGTTTGGCCGACCGCTTGCCGGGGGCGACGGGGGGGGCTTTGCCTGGCGGCCTTGTGAGGAGGCCAATGCAGTTGTATGCGGAGCCCCCTTGGCCACTCAGAGGCCGCGCATCGGTCGCGCTTTGCCAACAGGGGTACGGGCCATCGACGGGTTGTTGACCCTGGGTGAGGGCCAGCGGGTCGGCCTGTTTGCCGGTGCCGGTTGTGGCAAGACCACACTGCTGGCCGAAATCGCCCGCAACGTCGAGTGCGATGTGATCGTGTTTGGCCTGGTTGGCGAGCGCGGTCGCGAGCTGCGTGAGTTTCTTGACCATGAGCTGGATGAGGGGCTGCGGGGCAAAGCCGTGCTGGTGTGCGCAACCTCTGATCGCACAAGCATGGAGCGTGCGCGGGCAGCCTTTACCGCAACTGCTCTGGCCGAAGGTTTCCGACGCAAAGGCCGGCGGGTTTTATTGTTGATCGACTCATTGACGCGCTTTGCCCGCGCTCAGCGGGAAATCGGTCTGGCCGCTGGCGAACCCTTGGGCAGAGGCGGGTTGCCGCCCTCGGTTTACAGCCTGTTGCCACGTCTGGTAGAGCGCGCAGGCCTGACTCGCGAGGGGTCTATCACCGCGATCTATACCGTACTCATCGAGCAGGACTCCATGGGCGATCCGGTAGCCGATGAGGTTCGATCCTTGCTGGACGGGCACATTGTGTTGTCCCGCAAACTGGCAGAGCGCGGTCACTATCCGGCGATAGATGTGCTGGGCAGCCTGTCACGGATCCTGAGCAATGTGGCTGCGCCAGAACATATGCAAAACATGGCCGCGTTCAGGCGATTGCTGAGCGCGCATCAGCAGATCGAACTGCTGCTCAGGCTGGGTGAGTACCAGGCGGGCAACGATGCCCTGACCGACCTGGCCGTCGAGAGCCGCCAGCGTGTGGAGGCCTTTTTGCGTCAGGACTTGCGCGAGCCTGCAACGTTTCAGGAAACCCTGGAGCACTTGAGCGAGTTGACTGCCCATGTGCCCTTCTGAAAACCGCCCGCCTGCCACCGAGCCCTTGCGGCGCCTGCGCCAACATCGGGCCGATCGGGCTGAGCGTTTGTTGCACATCAAACGTATGGAGCTGCGAGCCCTTGGCCTGAACATTGAGCAGGCCCGTTCGGCGGTTGAGCAGGCCAGGCAAAACGAAAACCGGCAGCAAGCCGAACTGACCGGCCGGTACCAGGGGCAGGTGGTGTCGCCCAGGACCCTGTCGGGCTGGGACGAGTCACAGCGCCAGTGGGCGGCTCAAACAGCGCAGCAGGCAAGTGCCTTGCAAGCGCTGCTCGAGCAGCAGCGCGTGGTTGCGATCCATGTCGAGAGTGCCCGCCAGTACGCGGGTGAATGCCAGAGAAAGGTCGAAAAACTTCTGGAATTGTCGATGTTGCTGGCAGAGGAGGCGGGATGGCCGAGTCATCAGGAGTAAACCCGGTGCCGTTGCCATTGGCCCGGTATCAGCCTGCCGCCCCGGCGCGCGCAGCCGACTGCAAACTGTTTGCAGACAGCCTGGCAGGCGCGGATAGGGGCTTGGCACAGGTGTTGTCCGAGGCACTGATGCCCCGTGCAACGGGGGCAGGGCCATGGCCAGTGCAATTTGTGCTGCATCTGGCACATCGCGGGCGGGTCAGTGTCAGCGCCCGTTATGAACATCATGGCTGGCTGATCATTTTAAAGGCGCAGCAATCCGCCACCCGACAATGGCTCGCCCGTCAGCAGCAACCCTGTCAACGGCGTCTGGCCCGTGCCTTGGGGCAGGTCGTCAGGATCCGGTTACTGCAGGAGTGCCAGTGATGACGGTAGCGCCGATCACCTTGCCACGGCTGGACGCAACCACGGTCCAGGCCTGTTGGCGGTTGGGTCGTGGCCTGCGCTATTCATTTCAGGTCGCAGGCGAGCCCGGTGAGCTTTTGCTGGAACCGGGGCGGGCGCCAGAGGGCGGTGCGTGTGTCTCGTTCGAGAGCCGCTGCGGGGTCTTTACGCTCAGTGATGCAGGGCCCTTGCTTAGCCTGTTTGGCGAGTGCCCGGTGGTGCTGGCCGAGACCGGCAACGATCCCCAGTCATGGTTTTGGGCGCACTTTGAGCAGCGCATGAGTGCGCAGTTGAGGGCGCTTTTTGGCTATCTGCGGCCCCTTGCCGACAGGCAGGTGGGCGCATTCGAGTGCTGCCTCAGTGTAGTGCTGGGCCCATCGCGAAGTATCGGCCGATTGATGCTGGCGGCCCACAGCCTGTTGGCGCTTTGCGAGGCGGGGCAATGGCAGGCAGTCAAGGCGCCGTTGCCCGATTGCTTTGCCGTGCCTGTGCCCGTGGTGCTTGGCTATCTGCCGTTGACGGTTGAGCAGTTGCGCAGGGTACGACCAGGCGACGTGCTGGTGCCGGAGCGCCTGTTGTTCAGCGGTGATGGCGTGGGGCAGTTGAGGATTGGGCGGTGGCGGATCACATCGCAAATTGATGATGAAGGCGGGCGTCGCTGCCTGACCGTGTGTGCTCTCGAGGAGTCGGCTGTGGAAGAGGTGATGTTTGCGGGTACGGACGTTGAACGGCATAAAGGTAATGAGCCGTTTGAAACCTTGCAGGTAGAGCTGAGCGTGCGCTGTGGCGCACTCAAGTTGAGCCTGGGTGAGCTGCGCCAGTTGGCCCCCGGTATGGTGTTGAACATCGAGGGCTATGACACGGGCATGGCCGGGTTGTATTACGGCGACCGGCCGATCGGTCACGGGCAGTTGGTGGAGGTTGAGGGGCGCCTTGGCCTGCAACTGTCGCGCATCAGTTTTTCGCAATGACAGTTCAAGGGATCGATCCCTTTCTGCTGGCGCTGTTTCTCGGCGGCCTGTCACTGATGCCCATGCTGCTGATGGTGTGCACCGCCTTCCTGAAAATCTGCATTGTGTTGATGATTACCCGCAACGCCATTGGTGTGCAGCAGGTGCCGCCGAGCATGGCCCTTTATGGAGTTGCCCTGGCTGCAACGATGTTTGTCATGGCACCGGTGGGGTATGAAACCGCCCAGGCCCTCAAGCAGACGCCGCTGGATATGAGCAGTGTGCAAGCCTTGCAGGAGAGCGGGGAGGAGGCGGTAAAGCCCTTGCGGGCCTTTATGGCACGCAACACTGCTCCCGATGTGCTGACCCATCTGCTGGATAACACTGCGCGTCTATGGCCTGCGCAACTGGTGCAAGAGGTCAAGCGTGACGACCTTATCCTGCTGGTACCGGCATTTGTGCTGTCGCAGCTACAGGCAGGGTTTGAAATCGGTTTTCTGATTTACATCCCCTTTATCGTGATCGACCTGATCGTCTCGAACCTGTTGTTGGCGCTGGGCATGCAGATGGTCTCGCCCATGACCCTTTCATTGCCGCTCAAGCTGTTGCTGTTTGTGCTGGTTTCGGGTTGGACACGTCTGCTCGACAGTCTGTTCCTGTCCTATCTGTGAGGCGTCCATGGAGCCGATTTTGCTGTTCAAGCAGGGCATGCTGCTGGTGGTGGTGCTGTCTGCGCCACCGCTGATCGTGGCTGTAGCGGTGGGTGTGCTGACCTCGCTGGTGCAGGCGCTGATGCAGGTACAGGACCAGACGCTGCCCTTCGGCATCAAACTGGTTGCAGTGGGCGTCACGTTGGCGCTGACGGGGCGCTGGATCGGGGTTGAGCTGATTCAATTGATCAACCTCACCTTTGACATGGTCGCCCGCTCGGCGCTTTAGAGGGAACACCCGATGGCCCCACAGATTGCGTTTCTCGAATACCTGCCCAGCCTCGCCATTGCGATGGCGCGCCTGTATCCCTGTTTTTTTCTGATCCCGGCATTCTGCTTCGAACATGTGCGCGGCATGCCCCGGCATGTCATCGTTTTTGCGCTGGCCCTGATACCTGCCCCGGGTATTTATCACGCCTTGTCGGGCGTGAATTACACCCTGCTGGCGCTCGGCGGTCTGATGCTCAAAGAGGCCATGCTGGGCTTTTTGCTGGGCATGCTGCTGTCCATGCCGTTCTGGCTGTTCGAGTCGGTAGGGGCTTTGCTCGATAACCAGCGTGGTGCCCTGATCGGCGGGCAGCTCAACCCTTCGCTGGGGGCGGATGCCACACCTGTCGGGCACCTGTTCAAGCAACTGAGCATTTTTTTGCTGATGGTCACCCTCGGGCTGGGCAGCTTGACCCGGGTGATCTGGGACAGCTACCTGATCTGGCCCCCCACGCTCTGGTTACCGACCATTGCTGCGGATGGTTTTGCCGTGTTTCTTTCTTTGCTCGGCGATACCTTCACGCATCTGGTGCTCTACGCCGCGCCCTTTATTGCGCTGTTGTTGTTGATCGAATTCGCTGTTGCCCTGTTGAGCCTCTACAGCCCGCAGTTGCAGGTATTTGTGCTGTCGATGCCGGCCAAAAGCCTGGCCGGGCTGGGCTTTCTGCTGCTCTACCTGCCACAACTGGAGGAGCTGATCGTGGGACGGATGAGTCTGCTGGGGGATCTTGGGCACGCACTGGGCCAGCTCTTCAAAGTAGGTGAGTCATGAGCGATTCGGGTGAGAAGAAATATGACGCCAGCCAGAAAAAACTGCAGGACCAGCGCAAAAAAGGCCAGGTTGCGCAAAGTCAGGACATCGCCAAACTGCTGACGCTGGCGGTTATCAGTGAGGTCGCCTTGATCACGGCTCAGAACAGCCTGCAGCGTTTTGGCCAATTGCTGATGCTGCCCGTTTCACTGGTCGGGCAACCCTTTGGTCATTCGCTGCAGGCCGTGTTCGTCGAGGCGGGTTACCTGTTTTTTGACTTCGCCTTACTGATGACCGGCGTTGCAGTCTTGATGAAATTAATCAGCAGCTGGCTGCAATTCGGCTTTCTGTTTGCCCCTGAAGTCCTGATCCCGGACTTCAACCGGCTCAACCCGGTCAATCAGGCCCGGCAGATGTTTTCGGCCCAGTCACTGTTGACCCTGCTCACCGGCCTGATCAAGGCACTGCTGATCTGTGCGGTGCTTTACCGAGTGATCGGGCCTTCCCTGGGGGCGTTGGTCGGGTTGGTCAACGCTGACTTGCCGGGCTATATCGTCGCGCTGATCGCCTTGTTCCGGCATTTGCTGCATGTGTGCCTTGGCCTGCTGCTGGTGCTAGCAGTGGTTGACCTGGCGTTGCAGCGGTATTTTTTTGCCCGGCGCATGCGCATGACCCATGTCGAAGTGGTCAAGGAGTACAAGGGCATGGAAGGTGACCCACATACCAAGATGCTGCGTCGGGCACTGGCCCAGGAGCTGGCCCATGAAGAGCCTGTGGCCCCGACTCCGCCGTTGGAAGAGGCCGACATGCTGCTGATCAACCCTACGCATTTTGCCGTGGCGCTGTACTACCGGCCGCCACAGACGCCTTTGCCGACCGTGATTGCCAAGGGGGCTGATGCCCGGGCACGGCGAATGATCGACAGGGCACGGGCAGCAGATGTTCCGGTGATTCAGTGTGTGTGGCTGGCTCGCACGCTGTATGGCATCGAGACCGGGCATTGCATCAGCCGCGAGACCCTGCAGGCGGTTGCGCTGGTCTACCGCACTCTGCGAGAACTGGATGATGACGAGCGCCGTGAAGTCATCGAGTTGGCGGAACTTGAGCAACGCTGATCGGGGCAGGAACCGGGCGCTATTACATGGTCACTCACTCTTCATCAGCCAGTCAGAGTTGAGCAGTCATGGACGTCAATTTTTTTGAACCCGCAAAGCCAGCGCCGTCAGAAATGCGCGGCACAGCCTCCCCGAACACTTCTGGCCCCACCGAATCGGTGCAAATGACCGGTTTTCGTCATTATCAGCAGCCCTCTCTGGCATTCAGCGCCAGCCTGGTTGAAGGAAAAGTCGTGACCCAAGGCTCGTATGTGGGCCAGGACATTGCCGCCCAACTGAATCAGTTGTCCAGGCCGTTCAAGCAAGATGCCACTTACGCAGGCCCTGCCCGGAACCTGCGAATCAGGGACGACAAATTTAATGTATTTCATATCCAGTCCACCCCTGCGGCCGCTGCAGTACTTAAAAGCAGTCTTCCCCTGAGTTTTTACCCGTCGCCCCCGATCAATCCCGGGCGTGCCCATCTGGGGCAGATAAGCGGTGTGCAAACAACCGCCGAAGGCGGCCAGTTTCGTGTGGTCGAGCAACGCCTGTACCGGTTAGAAGCACAGACGCTTCGTTGGTTGCCCGACAAGGACGAGGCCCGATACAGCCGTATTGGCTTGAGTGCTCAAGGGCAACTGATGAAAGTGCCGCAGGGGGTCGCAGACATGAGCATTGATGGTAAAACGCAGGCGAGCCTTGAGGGTTTCACGCTAAAAATCAGCCGCGACACAGCCGATGCTGCTCTTTGTCTTGTTCCCGTCAACGAGTCGGGTAAACCGGTGCAACTGGCGCATCTGGGGCTGGGGGGTGATGTGCTGTACGCCTCGACACCTCAGGGTGAGTTTTTGTGCGCGAACCTGCGCAATGCCGAAGACGGGCAATTGGTCATGCGCCCTGAACCACTCGATAATCTTGAGCAGCTGCATCAGGGCGCAGTCAGCATCAAGGGCTTTATGCATGATGATCAAGGCCGGCTCAACGCCCTTGTCCTCGACTCCCGCCGCCAGTTACACAGCACCCCTTTGAGCCATGGCCCTGATCAGGCATCGGGCTGGAACCTCAGTGATGTGATCCTCAGAGTGAACGACACAGGTTTGCCCGAGCCAGGGCTGCAGACACTCGCCGGTAGTGTGGACCTTGGGCCGCGGGGCAAGGTTGCGCTTGAGGGCAACACATTGCTGTGCTGGAACGAGCGCTCACAGCAATGGGATAAAAGCGCTCACCACAATGTGGAGCGACTGGAGCGTGGCCTGGATGGTCGCGCTTATGTATTGCAAGGTGCAGAGCTGAAAGCGCTGGCAATCCATAAAACGCGGGATGCTGCGTACAGCGGTGCCAGTTATGACCTGACACTTGTTAATGATGCTCATGCCCATATCAACCTTGGTGGCGCCATGGTTGAGAATAACGAGCGAAAGATCACCGGTTTTGCTATCGATAACGCCAGGCAATTTGTAACGCTTGATGCTGAAAACAAGCTGATTGCCCACGTCAACGGAAAGGCCAGGGTCTTGACCTTTACCCGGCCTAAAGAGCTTGTGGCGCTGGCACTTGACCGTCAGGGAGATCTGTATGCACAGACCGGCGCCGGCGAACTGCTCAAGCTCGACAAGGCTCACTGGCAAACCCCTTGCACCTCAGCGCTCACCTGGACTCCCGTGCCGGTGCCGGACAATGCGCCGGTCAAGTCGTTGCGTATGGGAGCAGGTCAGCAATTGATCGTCAGCTGGGGTGAAAACAATGCGCAACAAAAAAGATGGGGTGAACACTATCGGCAGTTGATTGTTTCAGCGGATGGTGACCCGCAATGGAAACCTTTAACGGCACACTCAAACACCCCCGCGAGATCACTGGGTACGGTGTTGGGCAACGCTGAGTTGAAGAGTCAGGACAACGGCACCTCCTGGGCCGTGACCTCCGATTGTTTTGGCCACAAGACTGAAGCCCTGTCGGTTGATCGTGGGGTTATTAAAAGTGCTTTAGCCCATTTTCATCCTGTTCAGGGGATCAAGAATATCGGCCTTGGTATCCAGCATGATGTTAAAGGGCGACGCGGGCTGGCAGACCTCTACGCGGATGTGCGGGAACTGCAGGGGCTATTGCGTACGCTGGCGAGCGTGACACCCCGTACGATGGATATTTCAAGTCGCCTTGACCGCCTGGGCGAGGGCAAGCCAACCCAGGCCCTGGCCACAAAACTCAAGCGTTTTATGAGTCAGGTAGAAGAGTACAGCGTGCAATTGGCCAGGCGATTGGGCGACATCAAGGGAGCCCGTGTGATCCCGGATTATCTGCCCACAACGAGTGGCAAACCCACTGAAGGCTCAGCGAGCAACCTGTCCCGAATTCGCCAGTCCTTCGAGAATATGGGCTCTTCAAAGTCTGATATCACAGCGGCCTTGCTGCGCAGTTACGAAAAACAGGGTGTTTGTTTGTCGTTGCACGACGCTGGCCTGAAACGTGATTTGAGCAATTCGACCGGGCTGATCGAGAGCGATTTGATTCAGCACGCCCGCACACTTTTCAGGCTGGTCAAACTGGTCGACCGGCTGGAGGGTAAAGCGCCTGATCAGGCCGAAATAACAGCCCGCCTGGAGAGTGCGATAGAGGACTATCAAAGCAGCCCGGTACACAAGAAAACATCGCAGAACATCAATGGATTGAAGCAGGCAGAAACGCTCTATAACAACTTCAAGTTGTTGGCCAGGGACTTGGGTACCCCGGGATCAGCGCTCAATTTTCATATAACCACTACCTTGGGGCTCAATCCACAAGAGACGGTCAAGCAGGCTCTGCTGCAATGCATTCAAAAGTCTGAAAGCGGCCAGTCAGTTGCATCGAGCCGGAGCAAAACCTTATCGGCATCCCTGTTCTTACTTCCAGTCCCGTTGCTTGAAATCATAGGGGGTGTTTCAAGAGACAAAACCAACGGTATAACGCTGACTCGAACCGATCAGGGGGTCAGCGTTGACATCAATATGGGCACTGGCCATACCGTCACTGGTTCTGTAGGCGTCGGTAACATGTTGCTTCCCTCCGAGGTGCCACTCGAAGGCCGGCTCAGGGTAGGGGCTGAGACTACATTGGCGTTGACGCATGAAAACGAGCAAAGCGTCAGCTTTGATATCAGGGAGGCAGATTTTCCCGCAATGATGGCCATCCTCACCGGGGAGAAAGGGAACGTTTTCGACTTGCTGGATCTTGGCAGCAATCACAAGAGCGGCACGAGCTCGAAAAATGCTTTGGACTTGAGTGTTTCCGCTCATGTGCAGCCCCGCTTTCACATGTTGATGCCGGAAACCTCGAATACACCTGGTGGCTTGGTACGTACTATGGTGAATGCGGGGGGGGGGCTTCAACTGTTTCATGTTGATCAACGCAGCGCTGTCGTCTTGGGGCAGGATGAAATAACCCGGGCCCAAAGCGTGAATACCCAATGGTTAGCCAGAGGCAGTGCCTCTTTAGGTATGGCGCCGGCCAATGGCGCCTTGTGGACTCAGCTCGGTGCCGATGGACCTACGTGGGTGCCGTATATCACGAGTGATTCTTCGTTCACCCTGGGGTTTGATCGCAGTGTTGCCCGCAGCATGCGTTTTACCTTCAAGCAGCCTGCTGTGATCGATCAGGCGCAAGTCAATGGATTACGCGATGCCTTGTCCCGGCATTCTGCGCCACTCAAGCAACACCTGACCTCGTTTGCAGCACAGGGCCCACTGGTGGAGCAACTGCAACATCTGCATCGTCTATTCATTCAGCTACCGTCACCCGCTACCCGTTCTGAAGAGCACCATGCCCTCAATGAACAGCTGCAAACCTGCCTTCACCAGGAGGCGCTGGCCGCACAAGGTCGGCGAGCACTCAAATCAGTTGAAAGAACGGTTTCCTATGTGGGGGTAAAAGGTGGCCCTGACCATGAGTGGCTGAATGACGCTGCGCCTGCTAACAAGGCGGCAATTCTCCGGCTGTTTGCCCAGCAGCCACAATTCGAGCGGATCATCAACGACCTGGAAAGCAGCCAGGGCACCTCGGTAGTGATCAGGCTGGAGGTCAAGCCGAAGGTGCTGCGCATGATTGACAATCAGATAGGGGATGGGCCTAACGCCATAAATGATGTGCAAAAGGCCCTGGAAAACCCGGACAACCTGCGGATTAAAACCTTGGCTGTAAGCTATACGGCAACTAGAACCGACGCTATGAAGACCCCCATTCCTCTTGTGGCCTACTCCAGCAGGGCAGCCTTGAGCAATTCCTGCAAACTCCTCAACATTGAGTTGAAATACGGTATGGATCAGAACACTCCCTTGCGCGTTGAGTTCAAGGATACGTTGCCCTCGGCTCGTATTCGGGAGCTGAATCCCGAGCAGCTTGACCAAAAGATCCGGCATGGCCGCAGCCCTTTGATGTAACGACAATACCGGCCTGGCTGATAATCAGACAGGCCGGTACATGGGGGTGGGGGCTAAGACTCTGCGCAGGATTGGATGCATGGGTTTGAATGTCTTCAGATCACCGGGGCAATGGGTCGTTGCACGGTTGATCTAGGGTTCCAGAGGCACAACGTGATGGTCTGAACGTTCAGCATACGAGCCTGTTTCTGTACGCATGTGTGGTGGCCACCAGATCACCAGCGTCCTGGCGCTGGAGGCCGGGCGCGCGCACAGGTCTGCACGGCAATCCGAGGTGCAGCCTTGCAACAGTCCAGCCAGGGCCGCCGCCATGGCAACTGCGATCAGCCGAGTCATGGCGTGGCCTCCAGCAATGATGGCCGAGACACGCTTGATTGTTCGTCGGGGTCGGGTGCTCGTGTCGCGATAAACACCTCCGCACGTTCGCCGGGCGCCAGCCACGGAGTCGGCCAGATACTCACCGCCAGGGTGCCGGCAGTGCTGCAATCACGTTCATCGACGCGCACCCGGCTCTGGCTCTGGTTGTGCAATACCAGTACGGCCACGTTGTAGTCCTCACTTTCGTACCACTGATGACGCTCGGTATCGACCTTCAGAGACGTGAACGCTTTGCACAGGCTGCCCGTCCGGGTCGGCATCGGCATCGCTGTGAACCGGCCAGGCACGTGGCCCGTGACCAGTTGACGGAACACCCGGGTAATATCGGAGCGCTGAATCACTGGCTGCTTCGCATCACGCCGTCTCAATGGGGTCAGCGCTGCCTCCAGTTGCGCCTGATCCGATTGTGGCAGGTAGCGGGCAGGGTTGGTCTGGTCGCCAATCAGGCGGGGTGTCAGGATAAACAGCCGCTCACGGCGATTTTTAGTGTTCTGCGTGGACGAAAACAGCAGCTTGCCCAGCCATGGGATATTTCCCAATACAGGGACTTGATTGCGGCTGTCGACCTCTTCAGCGACATGAAAACCGCCGATGACCAGGGATTGTTTTTCGTGGATCACTGCCTGGGTACTGATGTTGCCTTTGCGAACATCCGGTGTGGAATGCTGCCCTGTGTTGTCGGCAAAGGTGCCGTCTTCGATATCGATGATCAGGTGAATCTGATTGGCGCCACTGGCTTCGATTACCCGGGGTATGACCTGGAAACTGGTGCCGGTGGTGACCGGCATGATGTTGGCCACGCCCTCACCGACGGCCTGGATATATTGCGTGCGATTGAAATCGATAACAGCGGGCTGGTTTTCCAGGGTCATGATCGAGGGGTTGGATACCACCGTTGCCAGCCCGCGGGCTTCAAGCGCCTTGATCTCGGCTGCAAAACGGTCAGCCTGGATCATGGACACGGTTGTCGGGGAAGTGCCAGACAACCCAGTAGCCATCCCGAAACGGCCGCTCTGAAAGCCCCATTTCGTCCCCAGTTCGTTGAGTTGGGTGCGGTTGATATCGAGAATCACGGCGTCTATTTCCACGAGTTTGCGCGGGACATCGAGCTTGGCGATCAGTGCCTGATAGAGCGTCCCGCGTTCGCTGGCGTCGTAGATCAACACGCTGTTGTTACGTACATCGGCCTCCACGCGGATGGCGTTCAGGCCTGATGATTTCAAATCGGCGGTGAGCGCGGGCAGTGGTGGATTGCTTGAATAAGGCATGGGGGAGGCCGTGCCGGATACTGGCGAGGGGCCGGGGGAGGGAGCAGCGAACGGGCTCGATGACTTGGTATCGAGCAACCCGCGCAACAAGCTGGCGATACCGGGCACACTCAGTTTTTCGCCCCGATAATCGATCTGCCGGTCTGCCGCATTGGCGAACTGCAGTGTGAAAGTCAGCACATCCTGTTTATTGGCGGGTTCTGCCCGTTTGCGACTGAACTGCCTGATCTGCTCGATATAGCGTTTGGGCCCGGACACCAGTACCACGCCGATATCCGGCAACTCGCCCCAGCCGAAACGCTCATCCAGCAGGCCTATCCGGGTCAGGGCCTGCTTCAGATCGGCAATGGTATCGTCCGCAACTTCAAGGCGGCTCGTGGTCTGCTGGTCAAGCGAACTGATGTAGAGCGTGTTGTTATGCACAAACCACTGGAAACGGTGTTCCAGTGCAAGCCGCTCCATTAAACCGGTGAGCGTGTCGGCGCGTAGCTTGCCGTTTACGACGCCTTGAAGCGCGCCATCAATCTGTAGTTGCAGGCCCACGGTATGGGCAAAGGCCCCTAGAAAATCAGGCACTGACAGGTTATTGGCTTCATGGGCATAAGGCGTTTTTTGCCACTCCTGTGGAACG
Source organism: Pseudomonas sp. FSL R10-0056 (assembly GCF_009600105.1). Taxonomy (NCBI): domain Bacteria; kingdom Pseudomonadati; phylum Pseudomonadota; class Gammaproteobacteria; order Pseudomonadales; family Pseudomonadaceae; genus Pseudomonas; species Pseudomonas sp. FSL R10-0056. The sequence goes on along the minus strand of NZ_WIWL01000182.1, from coordinate 111,684 downwards.
GCGGCCATCGCCCCGTTGGCTAGCAAAAAAAGAGCTGGCAACAGGGTCCGTTGCAAGGAGTGCTTGAACCTGAGCATCACTGCACGGCATCAATAATGCTTTTGGTCAGGCTGTGCTTGAATCGGGTTTGCTCGTTGATCGAGAAACTGGCAATGGCCATTTTTTGTGAAGCGTCGAGGAAGCGCTGCATGTCTTCGGGGCTTGCTTGATTGTTCAGGGCGATCTCCTCCAGTTTTTTTTGGGCCTGGATAAAGCGGGTGTCAATGCGACGCTGAATGCTTTCGAACGAAGCCATAGAACCTCCATCAGTCAATACTCACCACTCAGTGGTAGCTCCTGCCGGATCAGTTCCATCAGTGGTCATGGGGATCAGCAGCGCCTTGAGCGTTGTGGCCCAGTCAATGCGCAGGTCGTGTTGCGCAGTGACCAGCACCAGAGCGAAGGGGTCGAGGCGTTCATCTGCTTGCAGTTGCCATGCGGTATCCGGGCGGGTGCTTAGCCACTGCCGTACAGGTGCAAGCATCTGCGGGTGGCAGCGCAGGGTTGCATTCAATGGCGGGCATTGGGCTGGCAGCAGTTGCGCCAGCAAGGCATTGATTCGCATCTGTGGCGGCACCTCACCGAGCAATCGCTCCAGAGCCTGATTGACCACTTGCGAGGCGCTGGTTTCAATCGCTTGGCACAAGGCGCCATGTTCCTGTTGCCAACGCGCCAGATGGGCATTGGCCTGTTGCCAGAATTCGCTGTGGGCCTTTTGCAGCAGCGTTTCGGCAGCGTTTTCAGCGTTGCTCAGCAGTTCGTCTGCCTGGGCACGTGCCTGGGCCAGCACCTCATTGGCCAGGCCGCAATCGATCAGGTTCTGGCTGCTGATCAGTACCTGGGGCAGCCCGGTTGCGCCTGGCTGCAGCTCAATCGTGCGGCGTGTCAGCATGGTTGTGCCCCTCGTCGCGGGGTCGTGTGTGCCACAACACTGTTTGCCAGAGCGTTCGGAGTTTGGCCGGTGAAATGGCCGGCACCGGTTTTTGCTCCAGCGTTTCGATCCGTGCAGGGGCAAAGCGCAGTCGCAACCTCTGCCAGACCGGTGGTTCGAGCCATGCTCTGAGCAGTTGCAAGGGATCGTCGGCGGGCTCGAGCCAGTCCTGCGTGTGCAAAGCCCTGGCAAGGCGCTGGCACCACAAACGCTGCGTGTCATCCCGTGCAGCAGAAGGTGTAGTGCGGCAGATACGCTCGACCCTTTGCAGCAACGCGTCATAGTGCGCCGGTTGCGCCAGTGCCAGCTGCATCAGGCTGGTTGTGGGCGCACAGGGCAGGCAGGGGGCGATACCCAAGCTCTTGCTGGCGCCTGCATGCTGGTTGCGCAGCAAGGCGGGCGATGCGTCAAGGATCTGCCAGTGCGGATGAGCGTAGCGCCATGGCAAGGCCCACCACTGTACCCAGGCATCAATGTCATTCATGCAGAGCCCTTTTTGCGCAGCTTTAACCATACAACTGGCGTAATGATTGCCAGCAGGCACCCTGTCACCAGTGCAGCGAACAGGCTTTTCCAGAACCCCAGGTCTTGCTGCGGCACCAGAAAAGGTCCGAAGAACAGCAGTTGCTGGTTGTCCTGAAACGCGGCGGCAAGAACAAAAACCGTGGTTATTTTGTGCGGGTTGTCGATTGTCATTGCCATGCCCGGAATGCTGCTGGCAACCATCCGCCGTACCCGCGACTGGATGCCGTCGGGGTCCAGTCTGGCATCGTGTTTGATAAACACCGAAGCGGATGCGGGCTGCACGGCCTCACCTGGCGCCACACGCTCGGGCAGTACCACATGCACGCGCGCGACTATCACCCCGTCAATGCTCGACAGTGTGGCTTCAAGCTCTTGTGACAGCGCATAGATGTAACGGGCGCGCTCCTCAAGTGGCGTAGAAATGACACCTTCCTTGCGAAAAATATCACCCAGTGTGGAGCGCTTTGTTCTGGGCAGGCCAGCCGCCGACAGCGAGTTAATCGCCCGGCTGATAGCTTCTGTTCTGACACGAATGGAAATGCCATTTTTATCGGGGACTTTTTGAGCGTGGACCTGTTTGTCTGCCAGTTCTGCAATGACTGCATTGGCCTCCTGTTCGGAGAGCTGGCTGTGAAGCACCACGCTTTCACCACAACCGGTGACGGCCAGCACGAGCAGGAAACACACGCTCTTGATCAGGCGCGCTGCCATGCGGTTACCTAAGACAGATTGGTGAGTTTTTCGATGGCTTGTGACGTCTTGCTGATCATCTTGGCGCTCAGCACGGTCTCAAGGTGGAGCGCCGACAGGGCCCGGGTGGATTTGAGCATGTCGAGGGGGTCGGTGCTGGTACTGGCTTTTTGCAGGGCCCTTGCGGCGGTACTCGACAGACCCGCTAAAAGTGCAGAGCGCTGTTTGAGTGGGTGGCTGGTCAATTTATCGGATATCTCGGTATTGGTTGCTTTAGTTGCCGTGGCAAGCAAAGAGGCGTTGAACCAATGGATATCGGCCAGTTCGGGGGTGTTCGAGGGTAGTTCAGAGGCACTCAAGACGGCCTGGGGGAGCTTCGAAGGAAAGTGGGTTTTCATTTGAAACCTCAAGCTGTGAGTTGTAGTTGCATGCTTGTGTGGCTGCACGCCCCGATTGGCCGGATGCCCCATTCGAGATGGGGCGGTATGAATAAAATCAGTACGAGATGGCCTTGGCACCTGCAAAGATTGCATTCATTGACTTGCTACTTGAGTCCATTACTCCGGCGGCTATGCCGTTTCTCGTGTCAACTCCCGTTTTGTGCATGGCGGCCGCGGCGGCTTTCCATTCTTGTTCGCGCGCAAAATTCTTTTGCGCTTGGAGGGGGTCGTCGCCAGCAGCGCGCGACATTCCTGCAATCAATCCAATTATTGCTCCAATCATGGTCTGTATCCTCTTGGTTTTTTACAGGAAGGTCAGAACGAAATTTTATTATTTATATATATGTTCGTTTGAGAGTGATCGATATTTTTGGTGTGAGTATTTGCCGGGTTTGCAGGGGGCATTCTTGTGTTTCCAAATCCGCCAAGCGCGTTGAGGACCTGGCTCGCAAAGGGCATTACAAGTGAAAGTAAAGGGAACATGTATGTGCCTCTGTGGTTCGGTATTGGGAGTGCAACAGAACGTCTGTTCGCTATTTAAGTGTCGATATCCATGTGGGCAGTTCCAGTGGGAACTACTCAGTAAATGTCTAATTGTTTCATTCGGTGGTACAGCGTGCGCTTGGCAATCCCAAGTTCGATTACCACAGAATCGATACAATTAAAGTGGCGTCGCAAACAATCTGCGATCAACTGCTTTTCTATTTGTTGCAGGCGCATTTTTAAATTTAGAATTGTGGATTCATGTTCACAGGAAGAGGTATCCAGCGGGGGTAGCCCGAGCACAAAGCGCTTTGCTGCGGAGCGTAACTCCCTGACATTGCCCGGCCAGTCATGACAGATGATCTGTTGTAGCAGCGCAGTGTTCGGTACTGGTATGGATGAGTTGAAATGCCGGGCCTCACGCTGAATAAACTCCATAAACAAGGGGGTAATGTATTCGCGTCGTTCTCGCAAAGGCGGCAAGTGCAGGTTCACGACATTCAGGCGATAGTACAGGTCGCACCTGAAATGACCTTGTGCCACCAACTTCGCAAGGGAGGTTTGGGCCGAGGCAATCACACGCATGTCCACAGGGATGAATGTTGTCGAGCCCAATCGCTCAACACCACGGGTTTCCAGAACGCGCAACAATTTGGCCTGCAAAGCCAGCGGCATGCTGTCTATTTCATCCAGGTACAGAGTGCCTTTATCTGAAGCTTCTATAAATCCTGCACGTGATTGCAGGGCGCCGGTGAATGCGCCTTGGGTGACACCAAACAACTGGCTTTCCGCCAGACTCTCGGGGATGGCCGCGCAATTGAGTGCAATATAACGACCACGGCGCCCGGATAAGGTATGCAGATGCTCGGCCAATGTATCTTTTCCTGTGCCTGTTTCACCATGAAGCATTATGTCGATATTTTGTGCTGCCGCATTTCTGACAGTAGCGTGAAGTTGTGTGTCATCGGAAAAATATAGGCTTGAAGGCTCTTTGTCCGGGCGAAAGGATCCCATTGAATATACTCCGGCGCCATGTTTTTTTGGTAGGGGAAATTCGCAATGTTAAACAGGTATAAACAACGCTTTTTATTTTATAGTTTGAAGGTGTTGACGGTTTAAACCAAGGCCTGAACTGGCCGCCTGTCGAGAGCTAAAACACATAGACACGGTAAGGATTAGTATTTATTGGCGTAGGGATAGCGTGCCTTACCTCCATGGATCGAACTTCGTGGAGGTAAGGGTAAACGGGTATTTATTCGTATTTTTATTCAGGGTTTTTTCTGCTATCGCCCTGAGTCGTAAATCCGAAGGTCAGAAGGGCGCTTTCAACGGTGCTCAAGTGCTGCATGCACAGCTGCCATGGTGCTGACACAACATCGGCCGATTCATCGCCGGCTACGGGGATGAGTACCGGGTGTTCATCGTCGCTGGCGATCGAGGCGCACCCTGAAGCAACGTTTGCCAGCCGTTCGTGGAGGGAGGACGGTGCCGGGCCCTGTTCCTTGCGCAAGGCATCGGCAAAGGCTTCTGCAAACAACAGGGAGCTGGCGTATAAACGCACGGCGTGGCGCTCGTAACGGCTGGCAATGTCTTTGACTTCCCGTGATACAAAGCGCCCGCGCAAGGTCCAGCGGGCGGTATTGCGGGCCATGCTGATGCCGTTCTCCAGGGCAATAAGGCTGTCGTGGGCCCTGGAAAATATCTGCACGGCATTTTGAGCCTTGGCCGCATCTTGTCCTTCGAGAGCTTGCAGGCTTTTACCGAATCCCGACGCCAGCTTTTCGAGCAACTCCTTGGCGGAGCTGTCGATAATGCCGATCGGGTTGGGGGTCAGCAGTATCTGGCTGAAAACCAGCCCGACGCATGAGCCCACGACCACATCAAGCATCCGTACCACGCCAGCACTTTCCGGGCCTACGGCCAGCATCAGCACCGCCGATACACCGGCCTGGATGGGCACCACGGCCCCCAGGCCATAGAGTGCCGCGATGGCGATGGCAGAGAAGGTGGCAAAGCCAATACGCACCAACGGGTAAGCATCCGGCAACCACAAGGCGGCTTCGCCTACGATGATCCCGGTGGCGACACCCACCATCAGGCCCACCGCTTGCTTGCCATGACTGGGCAGGCCTGGAGCCAGGCACACCACGGCACTGATTGCGGCAAACACGGGGTGTATGTGACCGAAAAAATGCCGGGCGATAATCCACGCCAGTGCGGCGGCAATGGCTGAGGCCAGGGCGTCTCGCCAGCCCAGGGACCAGCGGGCCTTGATTTTTTCGACTATGGGGTCGGTATAGCGGCTGAGGAATTTGGCGCGGGGAATCATTGAGGCTCCCGATCATGAGGTGAGATGGCGTTAACCATAGACCGTTGTTGCGCCCCGGAGTGCGCCACAAACGCCAGGCCAAAAAAAACCGCGCCTGGGCGCGGTTTTTTATACGTGTGCTGTATTACACGTTGAAGCGGAAGTGCAGGACGTCACCGTCTTTAACGATGTATTCCTTGCCTTCCAGACGCCACTTACCGGCTTCTTTCGCACCCGCTTCCCCGTTGAACTTGATGAAATCGTCGTAGGCGATAACTTCAGCGCGGATAAAGCCTTTTTCGAAGTCGGTGTGGATCACACCGGCTGCTTGAGGGGCGGTAGCACCTACTTTTACTGTCCAGGCGCGAACTTCCTGCACGCCGGCGGTGAAGTAGGTTTGCAGGTCCAGCATTTCGTAACCGGCGCGAATCACACGGTTAAGACCAGGCTCTTCAAGGCCCAGGGCCTCCAGGAACATGTCTTTCTCTTCGCCGTCATCAAGCTCGGCGATTTCTGCTTCGATCTTGTTGCAGACCGGAACAACGATCGCGCCTTCTTCTTCAGCGATAGCCAGCACAACGTCCAGCAACGGGTTGTTCTCAAAACCGTCTTCAGCCACGTTGGCGATGTACATCACCGGCTTGGTGGTCAGCAGGTGGAAGCCTTTGATGATGGCTTTCTCATCTGCGTCCATGTTCTTGATCAGGCTGCGTGCCGGCTTGCCCAGGGTGAAGTGGGCGATCAGCTGTTCCAGCAGGGCTTTTTGGGCTACGGCTTCCTTGTCACCGCCTTTGGCATTGCGCGCGACTTTCTGCAGTTGCTTTTCGCAGCTGTCGAGGTCGGCGAAGATCAGCTCAAGGTCGATGATTTCGATGTCGCGTTTCGGGTCAACGCTGTTGGAAACGTGAATAACGTTTTCGTCTTCAAAGCAGCGGACCACGTGAGCGATGGCATCGGTCTCACGGATGTTGGCCAGGAACTTGTTACCCAGGCCTTCACCTTTCGATGCGCCAGCCACCAGGCCCGCGATATCAACGAACTCCATGGTGGTCGGCAGGATACGCTGTGGCTTGACGATGGCAGCCAGCGCGTCCAGGCGTGGGTCGGGCATCGGCACGATACCGGTGTTCGGCTCGATCGTGCAGAAGGGGAAGTTCTCGGCCGCGATACCGGACTTGGTAAGGGCGTTGAACAGGGTGGACTTGCCGACGTTAGGCAGGCCGACGATGCCGCAGTTGAATCCCATGGTGTTTCCCCTCGGAAAAAGAGTCAGGCCTTCTGGCTGTGCAGGTTTTTCATCGCACGGTTCCATTCCCCGGCGAGGATATCCGGCAGCACGCCGAGGGCAAAATCGATGCTGGCATCCAGTTTTTCCTGTTCGGCGCGTGGCGCACGACCGAGGACAAAGTTGGACACCATGCTGGCGACGCCCGGGTGGCCAATGCCAAGCCGCAGACGGTAGAAATCTTTGTTGTTCCCCAGTTGCGCGATGATGTCGCGCAATCCGTTGTGACCTCCGTGGCCGCCGCCCAGCTTGAGCTTGGCAACGCCTGGCGGGAGATCGAGTTCGTCGTGGGCCACCAATATGGATTCCGGCGCAATGCGGTAGAAACCGGCAAGCGCCGCAACGGCCTGGCCGCTTCGGTTCATATAGGTGGTGGGGATCAACAGACGAACATCCTGACCCTGGTGGCTGAAGCGCCCGGTCAGGCCAAAATATTTGCGGTCTGCAACGAGGTTTACCCCATTGGCTGCCGCGAGACGCTCAACAAAAAGGGCCCCTGCGTTATGCCGGGTCTGTTCGTATTCGGTGCCTGGATTTCCCAGGCCAACGATCAGTTTTATGGCGGTCACGACAAGGGCCCTTCTATGGAGTTGTGGATAACATCGCCGCTAACGGTTAGCGGCGAAAACGGACAAGAAAGCGGGTTTACGTGAGTAAACTTCGCGATCTTGTCCGCTTTACTCGCTGCGTGTTAGCTCGCGATGTTTCTCAAGACTCCAACGACAGAGTAATGAATTACTCTGCTGCTTCTGGTGCAACACGTGGAGCGTGAACGTTGGCTACTGCCAGGTCGTTACCGTGTGCCAGAGCTACGAACTCAACGCCTTTAGGAGCGGTGATGTCCGACAGGTGAATGATCGAGCCGACTTCAGCGTTAGCCAGGTCAACTTCGATGAATTCAGGCAGGTCTTTTGGCAGGCAGGAAACTTCGATTTCCGCAACAACGTGGGAGATCTCGCCGCCTTTCTTGATCGGAGCCGCTTCACCAACGAAGTGAACCGGTACGATTGCAGTCAGTTTTTGACCAGCAACAACGCGTACGAAGTCAGCGTGCATCACGTGGCCTTTAGCCGGGTGACGTTGCAGAGCTTTGATGATCACGTTTTGCTTAACGCCGCCAACGGTCAGTTCGATAACGTGGCTGTAAGCAGCTTCGTTTTCGAGCAGTTTGGCAACTTCTTTAGCCAGCATGCTGATGGATTCAGGGGCTTTTTCGCCACCGTAAACTACAGCTGGAACCAGGCTTGCGAGACGACGCAGGCGGCGGCTCGCACCTTTCCCCAGGTCGGAACGCACTTCAGCATTCAGAGTAAAATCGTTCATGTTGTATCTCCAAAATAACCACATCCGCCCTGGCGTTTGCGACCAGCGCCATGGACGGTATGGGCAAAAAAGCCCCGCCCCAACGGATTGCTGGGGCGGGGCGCTTTTCGTCAGCAGAAGTCCTGAAAGGGCAGGGCCCTTATCGGAACATCGCGCTGATCGATTCTTCGTTGCTGATGCGGCGAACCGCTTCAGCCACAACCGGTGCGATATCCAGTTGGCGGATACGCGAACAGGCTTGTGCGGCAGCGGACAGCGGGATGGTGTTAGTCACCACCAGCTCATCCAGCATGGAATTTTCGATATTCTCGATTGCCCGACCCGACAGCACAGGGTGTGTGCAGTAGGCGAACACTTTGGAAGCACCATGCTCTTTCAAGGCTTTAGCCGCGTGGCACAACGTGCCGGCGGTATCGACCATGTCATCAACCAGAATACAGGTACGCCCTTCGACATCACCGATGATATGCATCACTTCAGAGTGATTGGCTTTCTCACGGCGTTTGTCGATGATACCCAGATCGACGCCCAGGGATTTGGCAACAGCACGTGCACGCACGACGCCGCCGATATCCGGGGACACAATCATAAGGTTCTCAAAGCGCTGATCTTCGATGTCATCCACCAAAACTGGGGAGCCATAGATGTTATCTACAGGAATATCGAAGAAACCCTGGATTTGGTCAGCATGCAAATCAACCGTGAGAACACGATCGATGCCGACTACGGTAAGCATGTCAGCAACAACTTTTGCGCTGATAGCCACACGTGCGGAACGCGGACGGCGATCCTGACGGGCATAACCAAAGTAAGGAATAACAGCAGTAATACGAGTCGCTGAGGAGCGGCGGAAGGCATCAGCCATCACGACGAGTTCCATCAGGTTATCGTTGGTCGGAGCACAAGTCGGCTGAATGATGAAAACGTCTTTACCGCGGACATTTTCATTAATCTCAGCGGTAATTTCGCCGTCGGAAAACTTGCCGACAGAGATGTCACCGAGTGGGATATGCAGCTGACGTACGACACGCCGAGCCAGATCGGGGTTAGCGTTCCCCGTAAAGACCATCATCTTGGACACGCGCAGTACCTGAAGGCTGAGGGTAACCTGGATGAGTATAAGAAATGGCAGGGGCGGCTGGATTCGAACCAACGCATGGCAGGATCAAAACCTGCTGCCTTACCGCTTGGCGACGCCCCTGTATCTGTTGCTACGAGTACCGTGTACCCGTTTCCTTTTACAAATTTTGCAGCTTGCGATGCAACATCGAAACGTTGCTTCCTTTTGCTACAAACCCAGTAAGGGTCTCTGTAAGAAGGTGCAGCACTTTATCAGCATCTGCTTCGTTTGGGAAGGCCCCAAATATACAACTTCCAGTTCCAGTTAATTTTGCTTCGGTATATTTACCTAACAAATTCAAAGCGTTACGTACTTCTGGATAACGCTCCTTCACTACTGCTTCGCAGTCGTTTCGGCTGTTTCCCTTGGGAACGGGGCGCACTTTAATGGGCAAAGAGTCACGTGTCAACAACGGATCTGAAAATATTTCTGCAGTACTTACAGATACTTGCGGGACAAGCACCAGATACCAGGGTTCTTCTGGCTCGGCAGGCGTAAGAATTTCGCCGACACCTTCAGCAAATGCGGCGTGGCCACGAACGAAAACCGGGACGTCGGCCCCAAGAGTCAGGCCCAGCGCTGCCAGCCGGTCTTCATCCCAGGCCAGTTGCCAAAGATGGTTGAGCGCGAGCAGTGTGGTGGCGGCATTGGAACTGCCGCCACCGATGCCGCCGCCCATGGGCAACACTTTTTTGATCCAGATATCGATCCCCAGCGGGCAAGCGGATTGCGCCTGAAGTTTTTTTGCGGCCTTGACGATCAAATTGTCGTCATGAGCAACACCGGGGAATTCGGTGTGCAGGCAAATGACTCCGTCGTCACGCACGGCAAAGGTCATTTCATCGCCGTAGTCGAGAAATTGAAACAGCGTTTGCAGTTCGTGATAGCCATCTTCGCGACGACCGAGAATGTGCAGCATCAGATTAAGCTTTGCCGGGGAGGGCAAAACCAGAGTGTTTCGATTCAGACGGTCTTGCATCTTATTGACCCAACAAGCGAGGTTGCCAATCTTTAACCACGAGCGTGACATCCAGATCCGGGCCGTGCAGCTTGACCCGCTCAGGCAGCCAGAAGCCGTTTTGCTCGACATAGCTCAAATATTCGATTTTCCAGCCGTCCTGTTCCAGGTTGGCCAGGCGGCTGTCAGCATTCAATGTTACCCGGCTTTTGCTGCCGGGCGCAGGCAAGCCGCGTACCCACCAGACCAGATGTGACACTGGCAGGCTCCAGCCCAATTGTTCGCCCAAAAGCGCTTCAGGGGTCGGTGCTTCATAGCGGCCCTGATTGGCCACTTCCAGAAGCACGTTGCCCGGGCGCCCGGTCAGGCGAGCGGCTCCGCGGCCCAGCGGACCGGAAAGGCGTATGTCGTAATAGTCCTGGCGCTGCAGCCAGAACAGCGTGGCGCTGCCCGATTCTTTAGGGGCGCGAATGCCGACTTTGCCGCTGATTTGCCAGCCGTCGAGCCGGGTCAATTGCTGTTTGTGGGCTGACCACAGGGCAGGGCTGCCGTGGCCTTCTACGGATTCGCGGGCGCCGAAGCCCGCGCAACCGGCGAGCACGGCAATCAGGCTGAAAACCACGAGATGGCGCAAGTGACGATAAAACATGAGTTAAAGAGTCTCTGATCCGGTCAGGCGCAAAATGGTTTTGCACAGAATAGGGCTGTCAGGATTTTCTTTAAGAAAAGTGCCCCAGATTTTTTTCGCTTCACGCTGCTTGCCATTGGCCCACAGCACTTCGCCCAGATGAGCGGCTACTTCCTGATCAGGAAAACGCTCCAGCGCCTGGCGCAGCAAGCGTTCGGCCTCATCCAGATTGCCAAGGCGATAATTCACCCAGCCCAGGCTGTCGAGCACAGCAGGGTCGTCCGGGTTCAGATCATAGGCTTGCTGGATCAGCGCCTTGGCTTCCGTGTAGCGAGTGGTTCGATCCGAAAGCGTATAGCCCAGGGCGTTCAATGCCATGGCGTTGTCAGGTTCACGCTTGATGATGGCGCGTAAATCCCGCTCCATCTGATCTAGATCGTTACGTTTCTCGGCCAGCATGGCGCGTGAATACAGCAGGTTGAGATCGTCCGGGTATTGCTTGAGTGCTTGTTGCAGCGTGTTCCAGGCGCGATCGGTCTGGTTGTTCGCCGCCAGGGTTTCGGCTTCTATCAAGTACAGCTGGATGGCGTAGTCGGGCTGTGCACCACGGGCCGAGGCCAGTTTTTTCGAGGCTTCGGCGCCGCGACCATGGCTGATCAGGATGTCCGCCTGGCGCAGTTGTGCGGGCAGGTATTCGCTGCCGGGACCTACCAATGCGTACTCAACCAGTGCGCCCTCGGGATCATTGCGTTCTTCGGCGATGCGGCCCAGGTTCAGATGCGCCGAGTCGACATGGCTGTCGCGCTCGATCAGCTCTTGCAGATAGCCTTCGGCTTCGTCCCAGGATTTGCCTTCCAGGCAAACCAGTGCCAGCGAGAATCGCAGCTCATCGTCTTCGGGGTATTGCTCCACCAGGCTGGCAAACTGCACTTTTGCCTCGGTCATGCGGTTCTGCTCGACCAGGGTGCGCGCATAGGTCAGGCCCAGGCGCTTGTCATCGGGGTACTGGCTGACGCTTTTTTTCAGCAGGGGCAACGCTTCATCGCCGCGGTTGAGGCTTTGCAACAAACGGGCGCGCAACAGAATCGGGGCGACTTCGCCGTTTTGCGGCGGGTTCTTTTCCAGTAGCTTCAGCGCGCCTTCGGCATCACCGTCCTGTTGCATCAACAAGGCCTTGCCGAAAATCAGCTGACCGTTGTCCGGGTGCTTGGCCAGCAGGCTGTCAAAACTTTTTTGCAGACCTGCCCGGGTATCCGCATCGGTTTCTATGGCCGCCAGGGCCAGGAAATCGAAGTGAGTATCACCCTTGGCCTGCAGGACTTTTTCCATGTAGACCAGGGATTCGTCATAACGGCCGTTGCGCGCCAGCTGAATGGCTGCAGCACGTTGCGCCTCGATATCGTCCGGGGCGTTTTTCACCCAGATCAGCGAGGTATCCAGTGCGGCCTGGTCGGCGCCCAGATACTCGGCGATACGGAAAGCGCGTTCGGAAACTCCCGGATCCTGCGTGTTGATCGCTTGCGTCACGTAGTTATCGAGGGCGATATCCAGACGATTGCGCTGGCCGGCCAGCTCGGCGCTCAACAGGCTGTACAGCGTGTCTTCGCTGAACGAACTGTAGACCGTGGGTTTTTCCGGGGTGGAGGAAACGTCTTCTGCCGCGGATGAGTCATCCGGGGACGTGGGGGCCAGAGCCTGGCAGCCACTGAGAAGGACGAGAGCGAGGAGCAACGCGGAGGATCTATTCATATAAGAGATGGGCGACTTACCTGCGGTCTGGGCATCATGACACATGCAATGGTGCAAACCATAACAGGTGCGACTATCGATATCCGGGGCTGATGATGTGTTCAACAGACGTTAACTATAGAGACAATAGTCAGCAATGGTTGTTCTGAATCTGGCGAAGTAGGACAATTGTCGGCTTCTTGTCATCATCAGCGATCTTGAATGGCCTTCCTCGCACTCGGTATTAACCACAAGACTGCTTCAGTAGACGTCCGCGAGCGCGTGGCTTTTACTCCGGAGCAGTTGGTTGAGGCCTTGCAGCAGCTCTGCCGCCTAACCGACAGTCGCGAAGCTGCGATCCTCTCCACCTGCAATCGCAGCGAGCTCTATATAGAGCAGGACCACCTTTCGGCAGACCGTGTGCTGCAATGGCTGGCGGACTATCATGACCTGAGCCTCGATGAACTGCGTGCCTGCGCCTATATCCATGAAGACGACGCAGCCGTTCGTCACATGATGCGCGTGGCTTCAGGCCTGGATTCGCTGGTGTTGGGCGAACCGCAGATTCTCGGCCAGATGAAGTCTGCCTATGCCGTGGCGCGTGAGGCGGGCACGGTCGGGCCGTTGTTGGGGCGCTTGTTCCAGGCCACGTTCAACTCGGCCAAACAGGTGCGCACCGACACCGCCATCGGTGAAAACCCGGTTTCGGTGGCCTTTGCCGCGGTGAGCCTGGCCAAGCAGATCTTCAGCGATCTGCAGCGCAGCCAGGCCTTGCTGATCGGTGCGGGCGAGACGATTACCCTGGTCGCCCGCCACCTGCATGACCTGGGAGTAAAGCGTATCGTGGTGGCCAACCGTACCCTGGAACGCGCCAGTACCCTGGCTGAGCAGTTTGGCGCCCACGCGGTACTGCTGTCGGATATTCCCCAGGAGCTGGTACACAGCGACATCGTGATCAGCTCCACGGCCAGCCAATTGCCGATTTTGGGCAAGGGCGCGGTCGAAAGCGCCCTGAAGCTGCGCAAGCACAAACCGATCTTTATGGTCGATATTGCCGTTCCCCGGGATATCGAGCCTGAAGTCGGTGAGCTGGACGACGTGTACCTCTATACCGTCGATGACTTGCATGAAGTGGTTGCCGAAAACCTCAAGAGCCGTCAGGGCGCGGCCCAGGCGGCAGAAGAGCTGGTGAGCATAGGCGCTGACGATTTTATGGTGCGCCTGCGTGAACTGGCGGCTGTGGATGTGCTCAAGGCCTACCGCCAGCAAAGCGAACGCCTGCGTGACGAAGAGCTGCAAAAGGCCCAGCGCATGCTCGCCAACGGCAGCAATCCGGAAGATGTGCTGGTACAACTGGCGCGCGGGCTGACCAACAAATTGCTTCATGCCCCCAGCGTACAACTGAAAAAACTTTCCGCCGAAGGCCGCCTCGATGCGCTGGCCATGGCCCAAGAACTTTTTGCCCTCGGTGAGGGCTCATCGCATAGCTCTGCGGATAAAAAATAGTAATGAAAGCGTCACTGCTTAATAAACTGGACATCCTCCAGGACCGTTTTGAAGAACTGACCGCATTGCTTGGCGATGGCGAAGTCATTTCCGATCAAACCAAATTCCGCGCCTATTCCAAGGAATACTCGGAAGTTGAACCCATTGTTGCCGCTTACGCGCAGTGGCTCAAAGTGCAGGCCGACCTTGAAGGCGCCCAGGCGTTGCTCAAGGACAACGACCCGGACATGCGCGAAATGGCGGTCGAGGAAGTTCGTGAAGCCAAAGAGCGATTGATCGAACTGGAAAAAGACCTGCAACGCATGCTGCTGCCCAAGGATCCGAATGACGGGCGCAACGTGTTTCTGGAAATTCGCGCCGGCACCGGTGGCGATGAAGCGGCGATTTTTGCCGGTGACCTGTTTCGCATGTACTCGCGCTACGCCGAGCGCCGTGGCTGGCGGGTTGAAATCCTGTCCGAAAGCATCGGCGAGCATGGTGGCTATAAAGAAGTCATTGCCCGTGTCGAAGGTGAGAATGTTTACGCCAAGCTGAAGTTCGAGTCCGGTGTACACCGCGTGCAGCGTGTACCTGCAACCGAATCCCAGGGTCGTATCCATACCTCGGCCTGTACCGTGGCGGTGCTGCCAGAGCCCGATGAGCAGGAAGCCATCGAGATCAACCCGGCCGATTTGCGTGTGGATACCTACCGTTCCTCCGGAGCCGGTGGCCAGCACGTCAACAAGACCGACTCGGCCATCCGCATTACTCACTTGCCCTCGGGCATTGTGGTGGAGTGTCAGGAAGAGCGTTCCCAGCATAAAAACCGGGCGCGGGCGATGTCCTGGCTCTCGGCCAAATTGAATGACCAGCAAACCAGCGCCGCGGCCAATGCCATTGCCAGCGAGCGCAAGTCGCTGGTGGGCTCGGGGGATCGTTCCGAGCGCATCCGCACTTACAATTTCGCGCAGGGGCGAGTGACTGATCATCGTGTCAACCTGACCCTGTATTCCCTGGATGACGTACTGGCTGGCGGCGTTGATGCCGTTATCGAGCCTTTATTGGCGGAGTTTCAGGCTGATCAACTGACAGCCCTGGGTGAATAAATGACTATTATTGCCAGCTTGTTGCGTGCTGCTGAACTGCCTGATTCACCTACGGCCCGTCTTGATGCGGAGCTGCTGCTGGCCGCTGCCCTGGGCAAGTCGCGCAGCTATCTGCACACATGGCCCGAAAAAATCGTCAGCAGCGAAGCCGCCTTGACCTTCGCCGAGTACTTGCTGCGCCGCCGTGCCGGTGAGCCGGTGGCCTATATTCTGGGTCAGCAGGGTTTCTGGAACCTTGATCTGGAAGTGGCGCCGCATACGCTGATCCCGCGCCCGGACACCGAACTGCTGGTGGAAACCGCGCTGGCCCTGCTGCCCGCAACCCCGGCCAAAGTGCTGGACCTGGGCACTGGCAGCGGCGCAATCGCCCTGGCTTTGGCCAGTGAACGTGCCGCCTGGCACGTTACGGCAGTTGACCGCGTGCTTGAGGCCGTGGCTCTGGCCGAGCGCAATCGCCAGCGTTTGCAGCTCGACAACGTCAATGTGTTTACCAGCCATTGGTTCAGCGCGCTGGACGACCAGCGTTTTGACCTGATTATCAGCAACCCGCCCTATATTGCTGCCGGTGATGTTCACCTGGCGCAAGGCGATGTGCGTTTCGAACCTGAAAGCGCTCTGGTTGCCGGTGCCGATGGCCTGGACGATATCCGCCAGATCATTACCGCTTCTGCGCAGCACTTGAATGCAGGTGGCTGGTTGATGCTGGAGCACGGTTACGATCAGGCTGCAGCTGTGCGCCAACTGTTGCAGGACGCAGGTTTTGCCGAGGTTGAAAGCCGCACGGACCTGGGCGGCCACGAACGTATTACATTGGGCCGCCTGCCGTGCTGACCGACGAGGAGCTGTTGCGCTATAGCCGACAGATCCTGTTGCAACAGGTTGATATCGATGGCCAGCTGAAGCTGAAAAACAGCCGTGTGCTGATTGTCGGGCTGGGGGGGCTGGGCTCGCCCGTCGCGCTGTACCTGGCCGCCGCCGGTGTCGGCGAGCTGCATCTGGCTGACTTTGACAGCGTTGACCTGACCAATCTGCAGCGTCAGATCATTCATGACACTGCCAATGTTGGCGAGAGCAAGGTGGACTCGGCGTTGCGCCGACTGCGCCTGATCAATCCGCATCTCAAGCTGGTTGCCCACCGCTCGGCGCTGGATGCCGATTCGCTGGCCGACGCCGTTGCCGCGGTGGATCTGGTGCTCGACTGCTGCGACAACTTTGCCACCCGTGAAGCGGTGAACAAGGCCTGTGTTGCGGCGCGCAAGCCGTTGGTCAGTGGCGCGGCGATTCGCCTTGAGGGGCAGCTGTCGGTGTTTGACTCGCGCCAGAGCGCCAGTCCTTGCTATCACTGCCTGTACGGGCATGGCAGCGAAGAGGAGCTGACCTGCAGCGAAGCCGGCGTCATTGGTCCCCTGGTGGGGGTGATCGGCAGCTTGCAGGCCCTTGAAGCGCTCAAGGTGTTGGCCGGGTTTGGTGAGCCACTGGTGGGCCGGCTGTTGCTGGTCGATGCCTCGAGCACGCGTTTTCGCGAATTGCGGGTCAAGCGCGACCCGGCCTGCAGCGTATGCGGTACTGGCCATGAATGAGGCGCCGATTGGCGTTTTCGACTCCGGCGTCGGTGGCTTGTCGGTACTCAAGGAGATCCACGCGCTATTGCCCAACGAGTCGCTGCTTTATGTGGCGGACTGCGGGCATATCCCCTATGGCGAAAAAAGCCCCGAATTCATTCGTCAGCGCTGCGCGGTAATGGCTGATTTTTTCCAGCAGCAAGGCGCCAAGGCGCTGGTGCTGGCCTGTAATACTGCAACGGTGGCTGCGGTGGCGGATTTGCGTCAGCGTTACCCGACCTGGCCCATGGTCGGTATGGAGCCAGCGGTCAAACCGGCGGCAGCGGCCACCCGCAGTGGTGTGGTAGGCGTACTCGCCACGACCGGCACATTGCAGAGCGCCAAATTTGCCGCCTTGCTCGATCGTTTTGCCAGCGATGTGCGGGTTGTCACTCAGCCATGCCCGGGCCTGGTGGAGCTGATCGAAACCGGCGACCTGCACAGCGATACCTTGCGCACTTTGTTGCGCGGTTATGTCGAACCGTTGCTGGCCGCGGGCTGTGACACCATTATTCTTGGCTGTACGCATTACCCCTTCCTCAAGCCTCTGCTAAGCCAGATGCTTCCTGGTTCGATTACCCTGATCGACACCGGTGCCGCCGTGGCGCGCCAGCTCAAGCGATTGTTGGCTGAGCGCGGCTTGCTGGCAGCTGGCCCGCCTGCTGAAACGCAGTTCTGGACCAGCGCTTCTCCTGAACACTTAGGAAATATCCTGCCTGTGTTGTGGAATAAATCTGGCGTTGTGCGAAGCTTCGGTCTGTAAAAAAACAGAACTTATGCTTCATGACACCTGCCTGATGAAGCGCATAACCACTGACATGGGCATATGAAAATAGGATTTTCTTATGAAGCGACTGTTTTGTTTGGCTGCGCTTGCAGCCGCTGCACTGGGGCAAAGTTTTACTGCACAGGCTGCCGGGCTTGAATTTGCGGTGGGGCACACCAGCGAATCGACCATGACCTACCGTCTGGGCTTGAAATCTGATTGGGACAAAAGCTGGCTACAAAGTGATGTGGGGCGTCTGACCGGCTATTGGGATGGGGCTTACACCTACTGGGAAGGTGACAAGTCATCCGCGAGTAATAGCCTGTCGTTCTCGCCCGTGCTGGTGTACGAATTTGCCGGTGGAAGCGTTAAGCCCTATCTCGAAGCCGGGATCGGGGTGGCGTTGTTCTCGCACACTGAAGTGGAGGGCAACCGTCTGGGAACAGCTTTCCAGTTTGAAGACCGTTTGGGGTTTGGCCTGCGCTTTGCCGGTGGTCATGAGGTCGGGATACGTGCGACCCACTATTCCAATGCCGGGATCTCCAGCACCAATGACGGCGTAGAAAGCTATGCGCTGCACTACACCATGCCGCTGTAGGGGCAGGTATTTAGCGATACGCCGTGGCAATGCCCTGGCGTTCATTGAGGCATTCGACTTCGCCCATTTCGAACTCGCGGCAAATCAGTGGTCGAAGCTCATAGATGGTGCACATCATGGTGTTGCGGTCCAAAGCCGCACACCAACCATCATCCAGGCGCAGCATCACTTCGCCGCCCCAGTCATCCTCTGCAATAAAACGCTCGGGCACACCGGTATCGGTGATCAGCATCACTTCCAGCTGGCAGCAGCATGCCGCGCACGTTGAACAGGTAACGGCGGGTTCGGTAATTTCGGTCAGGGGGATGTTGGTCATAGGCGTGCAGTGTAAGGCAGTGCTGGCATCAGGTGTGAATGTGCTGATGAACGCAGATGTATAACCCCCCGTAGATACTCTGTTGCCGGTCAACCCTCCCTGTGGGAGCGAGCCTGCTCGCGAACGACTTTCGCGAGCAGGCTCGCTCCCACAGTTAAAATTTCCTTCAGACCTTGCAGCTGCCGCAGCCGTCGTAAAGTCAGCCATTGCGGTTTGCCAGATGAAACTCGCTCTCAGGATTTACGCTTGCTGCGCAACCGGACGTAGCCTGTCGGCAATCGCTACAAGGACCGCAAACAACCCAGCCCACAACAGGCTCAACCCGGCCAGCGTCGGCCACAGGCCCAGCGGGAATTGCACCGCGCCCAGACGTTGCCCGGCGTAATACGACAGCGGTCCACCGATGGCTCCCAGCAAAACAGCACGCCACCAGGGCTTGGCAGTCCACGCCAGGCAGTGGTTCAAGGTGATGGCCAGCAGGGCCCAAAGCAACATCAGCCAGAACGGAATCACTATGCCGGGCTGCTTGAAGGCGAAAACATCGGCATTGAGCAACAGGCTGTCCACCGTACTGCCGAGCACGCACACGACCACTACCAGGCGCACTTCTGCCAATGAGCGGCTGATAAACAGCAGATGCACCAGCAGGGCGCCCGCGGCCAGCAGCAACCACAGGCTGTTGCCTCCCAGTACACAGGCAAACCAGCCGAGCTGGAACAGCCCGGCATTTACCAGGTTTTTAAGCATTGAACCGGCCAAGCAATGGTTCGGGCATGGCCGCCGGCTTGGCCAGCAACAATTGTGCGGTGCCGATGCTGCGCTCGAGAAAGCCGCCCTCGCAGTAGCACAGGTAAAACTCCCACAGGCGCAGAAAGTATTCGTCGTAGCCCAATTCCGTTAAACGGCCGTGTGCGCGGCGAAAGTTCTCATGCCACAAGCGCAGGGTTTTGGCGTAGTGCAGGCCAAAATCCTCCATATGCATCAGATTCATATCGGTGTCCTTGCCGACAATTTCGAGCATTTTTTGCACGCTAGGCAGTGCACCACCGGGAAAGATGTAGCGCTGGATAAAGTCCACGCTACTTTTTGCCTGCTCGTAACGCTGCTCGCGAATGGTGATGGCTTGCAGCAGCATCAGGCCGTGGGGCTTGAGCAAGCGGGCGCATTGCTTGAAGTAACTGGGCAAGAAGTGATGGCCGACTGCTTCGATCATCTCGATCGACACCAGCTTGTCGTATTGCCCGGTCAGGTCGCGGTAATCCTCCAGCAGTAACGTTACTTGCTCTTGTAAGCCCAGCGCTTCGATGCGGGCTTGGGTGTAGTCGAATTGCTCTTTGGACAATGTAGTCGTCGTCACCTTGCAGCCGTAATGTTGCGCTGCATACAACGCCATGCTGCCCCAGCCGGTACCGATTTCCAGCAAATGGTCTGCGGGCTTGAGGTCGAGCTTCTGGCAGATGCGCTGCAGCTTGTTAAGCTGGGCTTGCTCCAGGGTGTCGTCAGCCGTTAAGAACTGCGCGGCGGAATACATCATGGTCGGGTCGAGGAATTGCTCGAACATGTCATTACCCAGGTCGTAATGCGCAGCAATGTTTTTTTGCGAGCCCTTGCGGGTGTTGCGATTGATCCAGTGCAAGCCGCGAATCAGCGGGCGACCCAGGCGGGCCAGGCCACCTTCCATGGCATCAAGCACGTCCAGGTTGCTGACCAGTACGCGGATCACTTTGGTCAGGTCAGGTGAACTCCAGTAGCCATGAATAAAGGCTTCGCCGGCGCCAATCGAGCCGTTGCTGGCGATCATGCCCCAGACGCTTGTATCGTGAATCTGCACCTCGCCGACCAGGCCCGCGCCGCTGTCACCGAAGATCAGGCGTTCACCGTTTTCGGTGATCACCAGATGCCCGCTTTTCAATTGACTGAGCTGGCGCAGCACCCCGCGTCGCAGTAGTGCGCTGGTCAGGTTATGGGTAGTCGACAGTGAGGTTTTGCTCACCAGGCTAGGGCTCTTCATGGCGTTGATCCTTGGGTTGCAGGGCGGCAATGCGAAAGGCGCCGTCGGCGGCCTGGTGGGAAAAAATCGGTGTGCGTTTAAGAAACAGGCGCAACGCTTGCCAGTAAATGGCCAGGCAGGTTTTGGCGGTCATCCACGGGAACTGCCGCAGATAGCGGTGCAGGCCCGGGCGGTCCAGGGGAGTGCGTTGCAGGTTGAGGGTGGCATCAAACAGTTTCAGATCACCTTGCCAGTCGGCCATATGCACCCCGAGCCGGGCCTGGGGCGGGCTGAAGCTCATGTGGTATTCCAGGTCCCGTGGCAGAAAAGGTGATACGTGGAAGGCTTTGGCCACGGCAACGTGGGAAAAACCGTCTCCATTGGCGGGAAGCACATAGTGATAACGTTCGCGCCAAGGCGTATTGGTGACTTCACACAGGAGGGCGGCCAGTTTTCCGTCAGCTTCGTAACAATAGAAGAAGCTCACCGGGTTGAAGGACAGCCCCCAACTGCGGGCTTGTGTGAGCACGCATATCGGGCCTTGCGGCGTATACCCCAAAGCGCTGGAAACTTGCTGGCGTACCGCATCAATCAGGCGCATGCCGGTTGCGGTGAAGGTTTTCAGGTAATCGGTTTCACGAAACGAGAAGGGCGCAAAGCGACTTTTGCCTGCCAGTGGTGAAAGCCCCAGTACAGCGTCTTGCTCATCCAGATCCAGATACAACAGGCCGATCTGATAGCGAAAGGCATGGGGCTTTGGAGCAAAGCGCCGATGGCCGATCCAGCCGCTGTACAGGGCGCTGTTCATAATTGCTGACCAAAGGCCTGGGCCACGCGCAAGGCGCTGACCACGCCGTCTTCATGGAAGCCGTTGGCCCAATAAGCGCCACAAAAGTAGCTGTGCTGTGCGCCCAGCAGTTCTTGCCAGCGCGCTTGCGCGGCGACGGCGTCCAGGCTGTATTGCGGGTGGGCATAGGTGTAGCTGGCCAGCACTTTGAGCGGGTCAATTGCTGCGGTTTGGTTGAGACTGACGCAAAAAGTGGTCTCGCTCTGAATCCCTTGCAGGATGTTCATATCGTAGGTTAGGGCTGCACGTTTTTGTCCTGCACCGCCCAGGCGATAATTCCAGCTAGCCCAAGCCAGCTTTCGGTCGGGTAGTAATCGGGTATCGGTGTGCAGCACGACCTCGTTGTCGGCGTATGGCATGGCTCCCAGAATCTGTTGTTCGGCAACCGAGGGCTTGGCCAGCAGCTTCAGGGCCTGGTCGCTGTGACAGGCAAAGATCACCTTGTCGAAAGATTCAGTACCACCAACGCTGTGCACCAGAACGCTTTCGGCATTGCGTTCAACCTGGATAACCGGGCAGTTGCGGCGAATCCTGTCGGCAAATCCTGCGCTCAAGGGTTTTAGGTAGCTACTGGAACCGCCTTCAATCACACGCCATTGCGGGCGATTGCTGACGCTGAGCAGGCCGTGATTCTTGAAAAAGCGCACAAAGAACTGCAATGGAAAGGCCTGCATCTCGACCAGTGACATTGACCAGATCGCAGCCCCCATCGGCACGATATAGTGTTCGATAAAGCGCGAGCCATAACCCCGCAGTCGCAAGTAGTCGCCCAACCGGGTGTTGCTGGCAATACGTTGTTCGTCCAGGTCGCGAATGGCCTCGCGATTGAAACGCAAAATATCGCGCAACATGCCCCAGAACCTGGGCGACAACAGGTTGCTGCGCTGGGCGAACAGGCTGTTGAGGGTATTGCCGTTGTATTCGAGGTTGCTGTCGGTGTCGTGGACTGAAAAACTCATTTCAGTGGCTTTGGAGCCAACACCCAATTGCTCCATCAATTTGATGAAATTAGGGTAAGTCCAATCGTTGAACACAATAAAGCCGGTGTCCACGGCATAGGTTTGGCCTTTGACGCTCACATTGACGGTATGGGTGTGCCCGCCGATCCAGTCGCTGGCCTCGAACACGCTGACATCATGTTCTTTATGCAGCAGGTAGCCGCAGGTCAGCCCTGAAATCCCGCTGCCAATGATCGCTATTTTCATGATGGCTTACCGTCGGATGTACGTGCCAGACGCTTGCCTAACGCCACTTGCAGGCGCTTTGGCAGGTTTGCCAGCAGCCGCAAGGAGGCAATGAACAGCGTCGGGAAGGCGATCTCCAGCGGGCGTTTTTCCAGGCGCTGGCAAATATGCCGTGCCGCCTTGTGTGCAGGCCAGCGCATGGGCATCGGGAAGTCATTGTGTTCAGTGAGCGGGGTATCGACAAAGCCGGGGCTGACCAGGGTGACATCGATCTGTTCCTGGGCCAGATCGATGCGCAACGATTCGAGCAAGTAGCGCAGGCCGGCTTTTGACGCACCGTAGGCCCCGGCCCGTGGCAATGGCCATAAGGTGACCGAGCTGACCACTCCCACCAGATGCGGGCGCGAGCCTGCGCGCAGCAGTGGCAGTGCGCTTTCCAGGCAATAGCTGTTGGCCAGCAGGTTGGTGCGCACCACGCGCTCGACCAGTGCGGCGTCGAAGTGGCGGGCATCAACATACTCACAGGTGCCTGCATTGAGGATTACGGTGTCCAGCGCGCCCCAGGCCTGGATGATGCGCTTGCCAATTTCGCGTACCTGCAGGCTGTCGGTCAGGTCGCCGGGCACCAGCAAGACCTGTCCGGGGTAACGGTCGGACAAGGCTTTCAAAGGCGCCAGCGTGCGGGCTGTCAATGCCAGCCGGGCGCCGCTACTGAGCAACTCTTCGGCCATTTGCGCACCAATGCCGCTGCTCGCGCCCGTGAGCCAGATCCGCCGCCGATCAGCCATGGCTGGCCTCCAGCATTTGCCGGGAGGGCAGATTTTTGAACGCGCTCAAGGCGCGGTCGCGGCTTTGGCTCAAGTTGACGATGGGCGCCGGGTAATTGGCCACGCCAAACAGCCCGCCCACCGACGCGGGGTTGTGCACCTGTTTTTTGTTCAGCTCGGCCAGTTCGGGCAGCCAGTGCTTGATAAATTTACCCTCGGGGTCGAAGCGTTCGGACTGGGTGATCGGGTTGAAAATACGGAAATACGGCACCGAGTCGGTTCCCGTGGATGAACTCCACTGCCAGCCGCCATTGTTGGCGGCCAGATCACCGTCGATCAGATGCTGCATAAAAAAGCGCTCGCCCTCGCGCCAGTCGATCAGCAGGTTTTTGGTCAGGAACATAGCCACTACCATGCGCAGGCGGTTGTGCATCCAACCGGTTTCCAGCAGTTGCCTGATGGCCGCGTCGATAATCGGGAAGCCAGTGCGGCCCTGTTTCCAGGCGGCCAGTTCATCCGGCGCGTGGCGCCAGGGCAGGTATTCGGTTTCCGGACGAAAGGCGCGGTGACGTGAGACCCGTGGGTAGCCCACCAGGATATGTTTGTAGAACTCGCGCCACAGCAGCTCGGTGATCCAGGTAAATACCCCCGGGCTGCCGCTTTCAAACTCGCCGTTGTTGCTTTGCAATGCGGCGTGCAGGCATTGGCGGGGTGAGATCACGCCTGCCGCGAGGTAGGCCGACAGCTGGCTGGTACCGGGTTTGGCGGGCAGGTCGCGTTCGTCCTGATAGTAGTGGATCTGCTCATCGGCAAACTGTGCCAGGCGTTGGCGAGCCTGATCCTCGCCTGCTGGCCACAATGCGCGCAGCGAATCGCTGGGTACGGCGAAACCGCTGACAGACTTGGGTATGACGTCGCTCTGGATATTCAGCGGTGATTGTTTTTCAGGCCTGGCAACCAGCTTGGGCAAGGCCATGTGCAGGCGGTTGTAGCAGATGCGGCGAAACTGGCTGAAGACCTGAAAGTACGAGCCCGACTGCGTGAGGATGCTGCCCGGCTGGAACAACAGTTGGTCGAGGTAACCGTGAAACTCGATGCCCTGAGCTTCAAGGGCCCGGGCAACTGCCTGGTCGCGGCGGGTTTCATGGATGCCATATTCCTGGTTGGTGTGTACCGCCTCAACTCCGTGCTGCTGGCACAGCTCAAGGAGCACCGCAGGCGCCTGGTCCCAGCTGGGCGCAGTACGAATAAGCAAAGGAATATTGAGCTGTTGCAGGCTGTTGCTCAGCGTGCGCAGATTGCGCAGCCAGAAGTCTACCTTGCTTGGCGCATCGTCATGGGCCAGCCATTGCTCGGGGCTGATCAGGTATACGGCCAGGGTGGGGCCGCGTTTGGCAGCGGCGCTCAGGGCGGTGTTGTCGTCGTGGCGCAAGTCGGTGCGCAGCCAGATCAGTTGCATATCATTTCCTAGCGATAAAGGCCGAGTTGGCTGAGGCGTTGATGGGCCTCTACCGGGTTGTGGGCCAGATACAATCCTGCGATCTCGGTTGTACTTACGGACAACTGGTCGAAGTGGATGCATACCGTCGGTCCGGCGATCAGGATCGGGCAGTCGATACCCTGCAGCAGTCGGGGCAGTTGATGGGTATTGAGGGTTTTGCTGGAATACAGCACCACGGCGCGGGGCTTCAAATGCTCGACAGCCAGGCCCAGTTCGCCGCCGGGCACAGGTGCGTCGAAGACTTCGACCGGGCAGTGGCTGCTGCTGACCAGCAAGGCGGTCAGCCACAGTTGCGGCTCGAAGGGCAGGTCGGAATGATTGATCAGCAGTACCGGCGCGCCCTTGAGCGAGCGGTTGTTGTGATAAATCCGTGCACCCAGTTTGCTGCGCAGCCAGGAGTGGAAAAACACCCGCTCCAATTGCGCACCGAACTGCCCTTGCCAGCGTTGTTCCAGCTCGTTCAAAAGAGGCAGCAGCAGTTGTTCACAGAGCGGGCGGGCAGGGTAGAGCGACATTGCCTGGTTAAAGCAGTCGTCGAGGCGGCGTTCGGCCAGCTCACTGATGGCTTCAATCATGGTTTGCCGCCACGCCTGCCAGTCGCTGTCAGGTGCCGGGGCGAGAGTCGGCGGCGCGTTGAGTAACGGCTTGATCTGGCTGACCGACACGCCACGGTTGAGCCACAACAAAATCTGCTGGATGCGCTGGATATGCTCGGTCGAGAACAGGCGATGGCCCTTGGCCGTGCGGTGCGGCACGATCAAGCCGTAGCGGCGTTCCCAGGCACGCAGGGTCACGGCATTCACACCGGTGATGCGCGACACTTCGCGGATGGGCAACCAGCCTTCGGCCAGTGCCTGGCTGTAGTCCGTACCAGGGGTGTTGGACATGATCAGGTCATCATTCATGGTCAGATGGCATTACGCAGGCTGAGGTCTTCCGGATGCGGCTGCAGGTAAACCTGGCGCGAGATGTACGGGTGGGGGTGCAGGCGAAAGTGATGCTTGAGCAGGGTCAGCGGGACCACCAGTGGCACGATGCCATGCAGGTACTGGCCAATCAGTTGCTGGACTTCCTGCTTGTCTTCGGCGCTGATGGCTTGCTTGAGGTAGCCGCTGATATGTTGCAGCACATTGGTGTGGGTGCGGCGGGTGGCGCATTTTTTCAGGGCTTTCATCAGTTCGCTGAAGTACTGCAGTGCAATGCCCATAGGGTCTTGCTTGCCAAGGCTGCCGAGCAGGTTGCCGAGGGTTTTGTACTGCACCGGATGATGGGCCATCAGCAGATATTTGTAGCGGGCATGAAACTCGGTCAGTGAGCGGCGGGTAACGCCCTGTTTGAGCAGTGCCTGCCAGGCGCTGTAGGCGTACACCCGGGTCATGAAGTTTTCCCGCAGCACCGGGTCGTTCAAACGGCCGTCTTCTTCCACGGGTAAATCGGGTTGAGCGTCACAGAATGCCCGGGCGTAGATGCCGCGCCCGCTCAGTTCGGCAGGGCGTCCGCCGTCCTGATACACCTTGACCCGCTCCAGGCCACAGGACGGTGACTTCTGCATGAAGATGTAGCCGCAGATATCGGTGTGCGCCGCGGCCATTTCCACGCCGTAGTCGTGCAGGGGCCGGGTCACGTCCAGCGTGCTGTCGACCGTGCCGACAGCCTGGGGTTGTAAGGGGTTGCCCACCAATCGCACCGGCTGGCGCGGAATACCCAGACCGATGGCGACCTCGGGGCAAAGCGGGACAAATTCGAAGTGTTGGGTCAGGGCCTGGCTGCACAGGCGTGACTCTTTATGCCCGCCGTTGAACCGCACTTCAGCCCCCAACAAGCAGGCGCTGATGGCTATTTTGGGTTTGTGCCGGGCAGATGCGGGGCTGGGCATGTGACGAACCTCCAAGAATTACTTGTACATCTTTTTGGTGATGTACAACTTGAGTTCATCATATGCCAGATGTTGTACAAGTCAAATTTCTTGTACAGGTATTTGGAGCGTTGTTAATCCCGCGTAGCAGCTGCTCGTTCCTGCGGCAGCTGCTGCGGCACGTGTTGTGGCTTCAATCCAGATGCTCGATCAGCCGTCGCGCTGCTTCCTGGCCGCTGAGCCAGGCGCCTTCCACGCGACCTGACAAGCACCAGTCACCACAGGCATACAGGCCCAGATCGGAGTCGGCCAGCGCGCCCCATTCATGCGCCGCAGCAGGGCGGGCGTAGAGCCAGCGGTGGGCCAGGCTGAAAATCGGTGCGGGAGTAGGGAAGTGCATCAACTCGGCAAATGCGCCGTGCAGATGTTCGATCACTGACTCTTTGGGCAGGTCGAGGTTCTGTTTGCTCCAGGCACTGGTGGCGTGCAGGACCCAGGTGTCAGGCTGGCTGTCGCGCCCGGGTTTGCTGCGGTTACGGGCCAGCCAGTCCAGCGGGCTGCCTTGCACGAAGCAGCCTTCCATGGGCGTGTCGAGGGGGGATTCGAACGCCAGTGCCACGGCCCAGGCCGGTTCCATTTTCACACCGGCAGCAGCGCTTGCGAGCTTGGGTGCGCTGGCCAGCAGGGACGTGGCTTGTGGTGCCGGAGTGGCGATGATGACGTGGCTGAACGGGCCGTGTTCCTCACCTTCGGCATCCAGCAAGTGCCAGCGTTTTTCGCCGCGTATAAGGTCGGTGATCTGGCAGGAGAAACTCACGGGCAAATGGCCCAGCAGGCCTCGGGTAATGGCGCTCATTCGCGGCGTGCCCACCCAGCGGGTTTGCTCGTCGGGTGAGGGGCTTAACAGGCCATTTTTATAGTGGTACAGGTGCGGTTCCCACTCGGCGGCCCAGCCTTCGGCTTGCCATTGCTGGACTTCATCGACAAAACGGCGGTCGCGTGCGGTGAAATACTGAGCCCCCAGGTCCAGTACTCCGACATCACTGCGCTTGCTCGACATGCGTCCACCGCTGCCCCGGCTTTTATCGAACAGTTGAATTGCGTGCCCCGCCTTGTGCAGGGCATTTGCGGCTGACAGCCCGGCTATGCCGGCACCGATAATTGCGATGGGTACAGTCATTGTGGCCCCCGATCTCTGTTTGCACAGACTACGCCGTCGGCAATACCTGTACAATTATGTTTTTTAGTATAGGTTTTAGTGTTTGTTCCAGATCCATGTGGCCTATTCTTAAATCAGCTCAACGACCGATAAAAGGTCTTTATATAAAAATAGACCAGTGCTCCCGATAAAACTCCTTGTGAGGATCAACTCATGCACATTTTGCTGACCGGCGGTACAGGCTTGATAGGGCGTCAGCTCTGTCGTCACTGGCTGGCGCAAGGCCATCGCCTCAGTGTGTGGAGCCGTCGCCCCGAACAGGTGGCTCAATTATGCGGTGCCCAGGTCAAAGGGATTGCCCTGCTTGAAGAGCTTGGTGAGGAGCCGATTGATGCGGTGATCAACCTGGCCGGCGCGCCGATTGCCGATCGGCCCTGGACCCGCAAGCGCAAGGCTTTGTTGTGGAGCAGCCGCATCACCTTGACCGAGACCCTTGTGGGTTGGTTGCAAAGTCGTGCGCAAAAGCCTTCAGTGCTGGTATCGGGTTCGGCCGTGGGCTGGTATGGCGACGGTGGTGAGCGCGAGCTGACAGAAGAGTCGCCGACGGTGAGTGAGGATTTCGCTAGCCACTTGTGTATTGCCTGGGAAGAGACCGCTCAGCGGGCACAGGTTTTGGGGGTGCGCGTGGTCCTGGTGCGCACGGGGCTGGTGCTGGCGGCCGAAGGCGGCTTTTTGTCGCGCCTGTTGTTGCCGTTCAAGCTGGCGCTGGGCGGGCCGATAGGCAATGGTCGGCAATGGATGCCGTGGATTCATATCAATGACCAAATCGCCCTGATTGATTTTCTTGTGCATGAGAATGCCGCAAGCGGTCCTTATAATGCCTGCGCGCCGCATCCGGTACGCAATGGCGAATTTGCTCAGGTGCTGGGTCGCGTGTTGCACCGCCCGGTCTTTATGCCCATGCCGGCCTTTGTGTTACGTGTGCTGCTCGGCGAGATGGCCGGTTTGTTGCTGGGTGGTCAGCGGGCTCAACCGGCAAAACTGCTGGCAGCGGGTTTTACTTTTCAGTTCACCGATTTGCGTGCGGCGCTCGAAGATGTCGCCGCCCGCCCCTGAAATAGGAAGTTGCATGACCGATCACGCGCTGTTGCTGGTTAACCTGGGTTCGCCGGCGTCTACTTCGGTAGCGGATGTACGCAGCTACTTGAATCAGTTTTTAATGGACCCGTACGTCATCGATCTGCCGTGGCCGGTGCGACGCTTGCTGGTGTCGCTGATTCTGATCAAGCGGCCCGAGCAATCGGCCCATGCCTATGCCTCGATCTGGTGGAAGGAAGGTTCGCCGCTGGTGGAACTGAGCCGCCGTTTGCAACAGGCCATGACCAAAGAGTGGAGCCAGGGCCCGGTCGAGCTGGCAATGCGTTACGGCGAGCCATCGATTGAAACCGTGTTGACCCGTATCGCTGCGCAGGGCATCAAAAAGGTCACTCTGGCGCCGCTTTACCCGCAGTTCGCCGACAGCACCGTGACCACGGTGATTGAAGAGGCCAAGCGGGTGGTAAAGGCCAAAAAGCTGCCTGTCCAGTTCTCCATCCTGCAACCGTTCTATGATCAGCCCGAATACCTCGATGCTCTCGTGGCAAGTGCCCAACCGCATCTGGAGCAGGATTACGATCACTTGCTGCTGAGCTTTCACGGCTTGCCCGAGCGGCATTTACACAAGCTCGATCCGACCGGCAATCACTGCTTCAAAAATGATGACTGCTGCAAGAATGCATCGCCTGCGGTACTTGCCACCTGTTATCGGGCGCAGTGTCTGCGCACCGCACAGGCCTTTGCCGAGCGCATGGGCTTGCCTGAAGGGAAGTGGTCGGTGGCGTTCCAGTCCCGTCTGGGCCGGGCCAAGTGGATTGAACCCTACACTGAGGCGCGTCTGGATGCGTTGGCCAAGCAAGGGGTAAAGAAGATTCTGGTGATGTGCCCGGCGTTTGTGGCCGATTGCATTGAAACCCTGGAAGAGATTGGCGATCGCGGACGCGAGCAGTTTATCGAGGCGGGTGGCGAGGAGTTGGTGCTGGTGCCGTGTCTCAATGACCACCCGAAGTGGGCGCAGGCGTTGAACACGTTGTGTGAGAGGGCGCCGCTGGCCCTGTAGAAAACCCCTGTGGGAGCGGGCTTGCTCGCGATGCAGTCAACGCGGTCTATCTGTTGGATAGAGGTGATGCCATCGCGAGCAAGCCCGCTCCCACAAGGATTACAGGTCAGATGACGGGCCCGTCACCTTTTTTCTTGTGCTTCCAGCTGTCATTGCCCGGCAGGATCAGGTTCAGCGCAATCGCCACAATGGCGCACAGCGCGATGCCTTTGAGACCGAAGTCCTCAGGCCCCATCCCCGTACCGATTAGTACGCCGCCAATCCCGAATACCAGGGTCACCGAGACGATTACCAGGTTGCGTGCTTCGCTCAGGTCGACTTGATGGCGGATCAGGGTGTTCATGCCCACCGCCGCAATCGAACCGAACAGCAGGCACAGAATCCCGCCCATAACCGGCACTGGAATGCTTTGCAGCAGTGCGCCGAACTTGCCGATAAATGCCAGGCTGATGGCGAAGATCGCCGCCCAGGTCATGATTTTCGGGTTGTAGTTCTTGGTCAGCATCACCGCGCCTGTCACTTCGGCGTACGTGGTGTTGGGTGGGCCACCCAGCAAGCCGGCTGCAGTGGTGGCAATGCCGTCACCGAACAGTGTGCGGTGCAGGCCCGGTTTTTTCAGGTAGTCGCGACCGGTTACGCTGCCTACGGCAATGACACCGCCGATATGTTCAATGGCCGGGGCAAGTGCCACGGGGACGATAAACAGAATCGCCTGCCAGTTGAATTCGGGCGCGGTGAAGTGCGGTAGCGCAAACCAGGGGGCGGCGGCGATCTTGGCGGTGTCGACAACACCGAAGTAGAACGCCATGCCAAAACCTACCAGCACGCCGGCAATGATCGGCACCAGACGGAAAATCCCTTTGCCGAATACGGCCACGATCAAGGTGGTCAGCAGTGCTGGCATCGAGATCAGCATTGCCGTCTGATAGTGAATCAGCTCGGTGCCATCTTCAGCGCGACCCATGGCCATGTGTGCAGCAATGGGTGCCATCGCGAGGCCGATCGAGATAATCACCGGGCCAATCACCACAGGTGGCAGCAGGCGGTCAATAAAGCCGGTGCCCTTGAGCTTTACCGCGAAACCGAGAAAGGTGTACACGAAACCGGCTGCCATCACGCCGCCCATGGTCGCGGCCAGGCCGAACTGACCCTTGGCGAGAATGATCGGAGTAATGAAAGCGAAACTCGAAGCCAGAAAGACCGGCACCTGGCGCCGGGTCACGATCTGGAACAGCAGAGTCCCGAGACCCGCCGTGAACAGCGCAACGTTAGGGTCCAGGCCTGTAATCAAAGGCATCAACACCAACGCGCCAAAGGCCACGAAGAGCATCTGCGCGCCAGATATGATCTGGCGCCAGAGCGGGTCGTTGAACTCGTCCTGCATGTTAAATGTCCTTTTGCTTGGTGCCGAAGATCTTGTCGCCGGCATCACCCAAGCCCGGAATGATGTAGCCGTGCTCGTTCAAACGCTCATCAATGGAGGCGGTGTAGATGGTTACGTCCGGGTGAGCGGCTTCAACAGCAGCAATCCCTTCAGGCGCAGCAACCAGCACCATGGCGCGGATTTCCTTGCAGCCTGCTTTTTTCAGCAGATCAATGGTGGCAACCATCGAGGAACCGGTGGCCAGCATCGGGTCGATAATCATCGCCAGACGCTCGTTGATTTCCGGTACCAGTTTTTCCAGGTAAGTGTGGGCCTGGAGGGTTTCTTCATTGCGGGCAATGCCGACAGCACTGACCTTGGCGCCCGGGATCAGGCTAAGGACGCCTTCAAGCATGCCGATACCTGCACGCAGGATCGGGACGACGGTAATTTTCTTACCGGCGATTTTTTCAACTTGAACAGTGCCACACCAGCCGTCGATATCGTAGGTTTCGAGGGTCAGGTCACTGGTGGCTTCATAGGTCAGCAACGCGCCGACTTCCTGAGCGAGCTCGCGGAAATTCTTCGTGCTAATGTCAGCACGACGCATCAGGCCGAGTTTGTGACGGATTAGCGGATGGCGTATCTCACGGATAGGCATAGGGAAAAACTCCGGGGGCAGGCAAAAAAACCGGCCTAGATTAATCTAATCCGGGGTGATGTCCTACAGACATTACTGCACGTTAGTCCATAAATGCTTGATCTGAGCCAAGCGGATGCGTACCTTTGCCCGCTTTTCTTGCACAACACCCCCTGGAGAGCGTCATGTCTGCTGATCTCGAGCATATCCGTCAAATCATGCGAGAGGCTGACTGCCTGTACACCGAAGCTGAAGTCGAGGCAGCCATTGCCCGCGTTGGCGCGCAAATCACGGCTGAAATGGCCGAGACCAATCCAGTGGTATTTTGTGTGATGAACGGCGGCCTGATTTTTTCCGGCAAGCTGCTTACCCATCTGCAATTTCCGCTTGAAGCGTCGTATTTGCATGCGACACGCTATCGCAATGAAACCACGGGTGGTGACCTGTTCTGGAAAGCCAAGCCTGAAGTCTCGTTTATAGACCGTCATGTACTGATCATCGATGACATCCTCGATGAAGGTCACACCCTGAGCGCGATCGTTGATTTCTGCAAACACGCCGGTGCCCGTCAGGTGCATACCGCGGTATTGATCGACAAGGAACATGACCGCAAGGCGCGTCCTGACCTGAAGGCCGACTACATGGGCTTGCCTTGCATTGACCGTTACGTGTTTGGCTATGGTATGGACTACAAAGGCTACTGGCGTAATGCTGCCGGCATTTATGCCGTCAAAGGTATGTAATAAAGGTCGTTGAAGCTGACCCCTGGAAGGCTTCAACCTGTCCTGTCTTCACGAGAGCGCCGACATGCTGGCTATATTCCTTCAGACGCTCTCCATTACGGCTCCCGTGTTTGCCATGCTTTTTTTAGGCGTGGTGCTCAAGCGCGTGGGCTGGATCAATGACAACTTTATCCATACGGCGTCGGCATTGGTGTTTAACGTCACCATGCCGGCGTTGTTGTTTTTGGGTATTCTGCACGCCGATCTCAGGGCTGCCTTGCAACCCAAGGTGCTGGCGTATTTTGTCGCGGCGACCCTGCTCAGCTTTGCCCTGGCGTGGGGCTGGTCAATCTGGCGCTGCCCGCGGGAAGATCGTGGCATCTACACCCAGGGCGCTTTTCGCGGTAATAACGGGGTTATCGGCCTGGCTCTGGCGGCCAGCATGTACGGCGACTACGGGATTTCACTGGGGGCAGTGCTCGCCGGCCTGGTGATCCTGCTCTACAACACCCTGTCGACCATCGTATTGGCGGTTTATAGCCCGGTCATCAAGTCCGATCCGTGGAGTATCTGCAAAAGTGTGGTCAAGAAC
The DNA here is from genome assembly GCF_009600105.1 of Pseudomonas sp. FSL R10-0056. Classification (NCBI taxonomy): domain Bacteria; kingdom Pseudomonadati; phylum Pseudomonadota; class Gammaproteobacteria; order Pseudomonadales; family Pseudomonadaceae; genus Pseudomonas; species Pseudomonas sp. FSL R10-0056. The sequence continues at coordinate 78,579 of NZ_WIWL01000182.1, read as the reverse complement.
CCGCTGATCATCAGTGTTCTGGCTGCAGTGCCCTTTGCGCTGTTCAAGATCAGCTTGCCTGGCTGGTTGCAGGCATCGGGTGAGTATCTGGCGGCGATGACCTTGCCGCTGGCGCTGATTTGCATCGGTGGCACGCTGTCATTGGCGAGCCTGCGCAAAAGTGGCGACATGGCGCTGAGCGCCAGCCTGGTGAAAATGGTCAGCATGCCGCTGCTGGCAACCCTCGGCGCCTGGATCTGCGGTTTTCGCGGGCCGGAACTGGGGATTTTGTTCCTGTACTTCGCCAGCCCTACGGCGGCTGCCAGTTATGTCATGGCGCGGGCAGCCAATGGTAATCACGAGCTGGCAGCAGCGATTATCGTGATCACCACCTTGATGGCGGCTATCACCACCAATATCGGGATTTTTGTGTTGCAGTGGGGCGGCTGGATTTAATCTCAGGCTGGATCGTTCAGGTTTCTGCATGCAGGCCCGATTTGTTTGGGTGTCCAGGTCGGATAGGTGTGCGGCAAAACCAGTACAGGCGTACTGATGACCAGGCCGTCGGCCATCGTGGCCTCTATGTAGTTGGCGCTCCAGCCCTCTTCGGGTGAGTTCAACTCAACGGTAAGCGTGTTGTTTTCGGTCATGACAATCGGGGTGGCTTCGTACCTGATACCGCAGGCCAGTCGGAAATCACGATCATTGAGATTGAACGCGCGCCATTGAACCAGTTTGGTGGGGCGTTCAGAAAACCCAAGGTGCATTTTTGAACTTGCCGATTCGGTTTTTTCGATGGTTGTTAGGGTCGGTAATGGACGTTTCTGTTGCAGTCGGTTGGTAAAAGCAATCAACGAACTCTCGATAAATGCCTTTATCCCGTAATGGTTTGCGTTGGGTGCGACACGGAGCATTTTTGTTCCAGGCAACGCGTCAAAATAAAACCGTGCGTTGTCCGGGAGAAAAAAGTCATCGCTGCTGGCATTCACGATGTACTTGGGGATTGTCATCCTGTCGGTTGATGATTTGACATAGAGCAGAGGGTCTTCTATCTGCATCAGTTTGTCGAAATCAGCCGTTTCTAACTGTTGCGTAATGCCTTCGTGGTGATAGGCATTGAAAGCAATCGGCCAGCTTTTACCATAAGCACCATAGGTGTGTTTCAGAACCGCTTTGGTGTTGAGAATATCGATAACAAAGGGGGCTATTGCGCTCACCCGCGAGTCTGTCAGCGCCGTCATCCATACCGCCCACCCCCGTTTGGACGCGCCGCTGGCAATAAAACGATCTATTTGCCATGGCTTGAGCTCCTGCTGGGCAAGGTCCATGGCTTTGACCAGTGTGAGCATCATGGGAATGTGCAGCGAAAGAAATGGCCGGGTCTCAGGGCTTTTTAGAAACAGAGACCAGCTATGGGCCACGCTGTCATCTTCGCGACGCGCCAGGTCATCATCGGCATAGGTCAGGTACTGATTCGGGATATTGCTGACAGAGACCACAATGGTTTGCGTTTGCCGGGCAATGCCGAGTGCCATTTCTTCGGCAAAGTCTGTTGAAGGTTGCAGGGGTTTGTCGGTTGCAGGGATATTGATCCCGTTATTGGCGATCAACAGTGCCTGGCTATTCAATGCAGCGTGCGGAATATAGATATCGACAGTGTGAACCCAGTCGGTCGGGCGAGCGAAGTCATGCCCTGTCCAGCGCTGGGACTGAAGCTCGAAGCGACGTCTTTCCACCCCGGGAAACAATGTTGAGCCGATGAACTTGTGCGTCAGCGCCTGATCAGCTTGAGCCTGTTTGTAGCAGCCCAATACTTTACTGAAATCTTGACCGTTGTTGATGAAGCAGGTCATCGCGGCATCCGATGCGTAACTGCAACCGCTTGTCAGCAAGGTGAGGGCGAGTAAAACGAGGGAGCGAAGTGAGTTCATGGCAGGCCCGTAAATACCAGAGGCGCATGTTATCGCGCGGCATCCTCCATGTTTACGGGAGTTATCTAAATACTTCAGCAGGATGTACCTGTCTTTGTTGTAGGTTTTGTTCCTGCATTAAGTGGTAGTCACCACGCCTCAATGTTGTCGGCGCCATGCACGCAAAGTGCTGAACAGCAGAAACAGCAACAAAGCCGGCAGAATGTAAAACAGCATCAGATGCTCGAGCTTGCCTGCCAGCGGCATACCGGTGGTGAATGACACTACGTGCAGGCCGTACGCCAGATACAAACCGAGAAACAGCAAGCCTTCCACCCGTGTCACCCGATAGCCGCTATAGAACACCGGCAGGCACAGCGCTGCGACGCCCAGCATTACCGGCAGGTCGAAGGCCAGTGCATTGGGCGACACCGACAGTGGCGCGGGCGCCAGCAGGGCGGTGAGCCCCAATACGCCCAGCAGGTTAAACACGTTGCTGCCAATGACGTTGCCCACCGCAATTTCACGCTGGCCGCGAAATGCAGCAATCAGGGAAGTGGCCAGCTCGGGCAGTGAGGTACTCACGGCGATGATGGTCAGGCCGATGATGCGTTCGGACAGGCCCAGCTCTGACGCCACCTCGACGGCAGCGCCCAGCAGCAGGTGGCCGGCAAAGCCGAGGAGGAGCAAGGCGCAGCCCATCTGCGTGAGTGTGCGTAGCCATGAAGCGTGAGGGGTGTCGCGGCCGGGGTGGTGGTGACCGCTGTGGCGGGATTGGTGCAGCAGCAAGAACAGGTACACCAGCAAGCCGACCAGCAACAGTGCGCCGTCCAGGCGGTCGAGTTGATGGTTCAGGGCCAGTGCAAACACCATGATGCTGGCGAGAATCATCAACGGGATGTCCAGGCGCACCAGCTGTCGCGACACCCGCAGTGGAATAATCAGCGCCGAAAGCCCGAGGGTGACGAGGATGTTAAAAATATTGCTGCCAATGACACTGCCCACGGCAATGTCCGCGGTGTCATTGAGCGCGGCCTGCAGGCTGACCGTCATCTGGGGTGCGCTGCTGCCCATTGCTACCACGGTCAAGCCGACCAGAAGTGGCCGTACCTTCAATTTGCTCGCAATGTGCTCTGCGCAGCGCACCAACAGCTGCGCACCTGCAATCAACAGCACCAGGCCGCCGAACAGTTGCAGCACGCTCCACGCAGATAATGCGTTCAAGCCGAAAATAGTGACCCCCTCGCTTAGTCGCTCAAGCCCTGGACCCGGACTTTAGCCGTGCCACTGCGCAGCATATCCAACTGCCTGGCGGCCTGGCGTGAAAGATCGATCAAGCGGCTGCGCGTATGCGGGCCGCGGTCATTGATGCGTACTACGACGGATTTGTCGTTGCTCAAGTTGGTGACCAGTACCCGCGTCCCGAAAGGCAGGGCGGGATGGGCAGCGGTAAGGGCATTTTGGTCGAAAGGTTCACCGCTGGCGGTTCGCTTGCCGTGGTGGCGAGCGCCGTAATAGGAGGCAATGCCGGTTTTGTCATAGCCGCGGGGGTCTATGTCATGGCTGGCACAGCCGGCGAGCAAGCTGAGCAGGGCGCAGGCGCCGAGTAGCTGCTTCATGGGGGAATCCTTCTGTTGCGGGAAATAACCACAAAAATCTGTGGGAGCGGGCAAGCCCGCTCCCACAGTTGAGTGGCTTAGCCTTCGAGTTTGCTTTTCAGCAGCTCGTTGACCTGTTGCGGGTTTGCTTTGCCTTTGGACGCTTTCATCGCCTGGCCGACAAAGAAACCGAACATCTTGCCGCGCTTGGCTTCATCTGCCGCACGGTATTGCTCGACCTGCTCTGCGTTGGCCGCCAGCATTTCGTCCAGCACCTTTTCAATGGCGCCGCTGTCGGTGACTTGCTTGAGACCGCGCTTTTCGATGACCTCGTCAGCGCTGCCCTCGCCATTGGCCATTGCTTCAAGCACCACTTTGGCAATCTTGCCGGAGATGGTGTTGTCCGTGATGCGCTGCAGCATGCCGCCCAGCTGTTCGGCGCTTACCGGTGACTGGTCGATGTCCAGGCCTTGCTTGTTAAGCAGGCTGCCCAGCTCAACCATGACCCAGTTGGCCGCCAGCTTGGCGTCGCCGCTGATGCTCACGACTTTTTCGAAGTAGTCCGCCTGTTCGCGGCTGGAGGCCAAAACGCTGGCGTCGTAAGCCGACAGGCCGAACTGCGACTGGAAGCGCTCGCGCTTTTGCGGTGGCAGTTCTGGCAGGGTGGCGCGAACCTGTTCGATAAACGCATCTTCGATCACCACCGGCAGCAGGTCGGGATCGGGGAAGTAACGGTAGTCGTTGGCTTCCTCCTTGCTGCGCATGGCGCGGGTTTCGTCCTTGTTCGGGTCATACAGGCGGGTTTGCTGGATAACCTTGCCGCCGTCTTCGATCAGCTCGATCTGGCGCTGGATTTCGCTGTTGATCGCCTTCTCGATAAAACGGAACGAGTTGACGTTCTTGATCTCGCAGCGGGTGCCGAACTCGGCCTGACCCACCGGGCGTACTGATACGTTGCAGTCGCAACGCAGCGAGCCTTCGGCCATGTTGCCGTCGCAGATACCCAGGTAACGTACCAGGGCGTGCATGGCTTTGACGTAGGCCACGGCCTCTTTGGCGCTGCGCATGTCCGGTTCGGAAACGATTTCCAGCAGCGGTGTGCCCGCGCGGTTCAGGTCGATGCCGGTGTAGCCGCTGAAGTCTTCGTGCAGGCTTTTGCCGGCGTCTTCTTCAAGGTGCGCGCGGGTAATGCCGACCCGCTTGACGGTGCCGTCTTCCAGAGTGATGTCCAGGTGACCCTTGCCGACGATCGGCAACTCCATCTGGCTGATCTGGTAGCCCTTGGGCAGGTCGGGGTAGAAATAGTTCTTGCGGGCAAACACGTTGTGCTGACCGATCTCGGCATCTACTGCCACGCCGAACATGACGGCCATGCGCACGGCCTCCTGGTTCAGTACCGGCAATACGCCGGGCATGCCCAGGTCTACCAGGCTGGCCTGGGTGTTCGGTTCTGCACCAAAGGTGGTGGCACTACCGGAGAAAATCTTCGATTGGGTGGCGAGCTGGGAGTGAATTTCCAGCCCGATCACAACTTCCCATTGCATATGTTTCTCCTCAGAAGCCGGCAGGTGAGCGCGTGTGCCAGTCAGTGTTCAACTGATACTGGTGGGCGACGTTGAGCAGGCGACCTTCCTGGAAATAAGGTGCAAGCAACTGCACGCCCACTGGCAAGCCATCGACAAAACCGGCTGGCATCGACAGGCCCGGCAGGCCCGCGAGGTTGGCGGTGATGGTGTAGACGTCTTCCAGGTAGGCGGAAACCGGGTCGCTGTTTTTAGCGCCGATTTTCCAGGCCGGGTTAGGCGTGGTCGGGCCGAGGATGATGTCGACTTCGTTGAATGCCGCCATGAAGTCGTTTTTGATCAGGCGACGGATTTTTTGCGCCTGCAGGTAGTAAGCGTCGTAGTAGCCCGCCGACAGGGCGTAGGCCCCCACCAGGATCCGGCGCTGTACTTCCGGGCCAAAGCCCTCGGCGCGCGAGCGCTTGTACAGGTCAGTGAGGTCCTTGGGGTTTTCGCAGCGATGGCCGAAGCGCACACCGTCAAAACGCGACAGGTTGGACGAGGCCTCGGCAGGTGCGATGACGTAGTACGCAGGAATCGCGTGCTGCATGTTCGGCAGGCTGATCGGCTTGATCACGGCGCCGAGTTTTTCCAGTTCCTTGATGCTGTTGTGGATCAGCTCGGCGATACGCGTGTCGAGGCCTTCGCTGAAGAACTCTTTAGGCACGCCGATACGCAGGCCTTTCAGCGAACCATTGAGGTTGGCGCTGAAGTCCGGTACGGGTTCGTCAATGCTGGTGGAGTCTTGCGGGTCGAAACCGGCCATGCCTTGCAGCAGGATGGCGCAGTCTTCGGCCGTGCGAGCCAGCGGGCCGGCCTGGTCGAGGCTGGAGGCGTAGGCGATCATGCCCCAGCGCGAAACGCGACCGTACGTCGGTTTCAGGCCTGTGAGGTTGGTCAGGGCTGCCGGCTGTCGGATTGATCCGCCAGTGTCGGTCCCCGTCGCGGCAGGCAACAGGCGGGCGGCAACGGCGGCGGCCGAACCACCCGACGAACCGCCGGGTACGTGGTCAAGGTTCCACGGGTTTTTGACCGCGCCGTAGTAGCTCGATTCGTTGGCCGAACCCATGGCGAACTCGTCCATGTTGGTCTTGCCCAGGCTTACGGCGCCGGCAGCGGCCAGCTTGGCTACCACTGTGGCGTCGTACGGTGCCTTGAAGTTGTCGAGCATCTTCGAGGCGCAGCTGGTGCGTACGCCCAGGGTGCAGAACAGGTCCTTGTGAGCGATCGGGGCGCCCAGCAGGGCACCGCTTTCACCGTTGGCGCGGCGTGCGTCAGCGGCCTTGGCCTGCTCCAGGGCAAGGTCTTCGGTGAGGGTGATAAAACTGTTGAGCTGAGGATCGAGCTGGGCGATACGCGCCAGCAGGGTCTTGGTCAGCTCTTCGGAAGAAAACTTTTTATCGGCGAGTCCGCGGGCGATCTCGGCCAGAGTCAATTGATGCATGCAGGCGCTTTCCCTTTACTCGATGACTTTCGGAACCAGATAGAGGCCGTTTTCGACCGCCGGTGCGATGGACTGATACGCCTCGCGATGATTGCTCTCAGTCACGACGTCTGCACGCAGGCGCTGGCTGGCTTCCAGTGGGTGGGCCAGAGGCTCGATACCGGTCGTGTCGACGGCCTGCATCTGATCAATCAGCCCCAAAATGCTGTTAAGGGCTTCGGTGGTGCGTGGAATATCGGCATCATTGAGGCCAAGACGGGCCAAATGTGCGATTTTTTCCACGTCGGAGCGGTCTAGCGCCATGGGATTCTCCAGTGGAAAACAGGACGGATGCTATCCGTGTGTTAGATTGTCGGAACACTACCGCATTTCTACGGTCATATGGCCGCGATTGTGGGTGTTGGTGCTCAGAAAAGCGCCCAATTTAACATATTGGCGCCTTGCCCAAAATCCCTGTCGTTGTTAGAGTTTGCCGCACTTTTTTACCCACGCGTTGCCTAGGGTCCCTTTCCCATGTTCAAGAAACTGCGTGGCATGTTTTCCAGCGATCTTTCCATCGACCTGGGCACTGCCAACACCCTTATTTACGTGCGCGAGCGCGGTATTGTCCTGAATGAGCCATCAGTTGTGGCTATTCGGACACACGGTAACCAGAAAAGTGTCGTTGCTGTCGGCACCGAGGCCAAGCGCATGCTTGGCCGTACACCGGGCAACATTGCTGCCATTCGTCCGATGAAGGACGGCGTTATCGCCGATTTCAGCGTTTGCGAAAAAATGCTGCAGTACTTCATCAACAAGGTGCATGAAAACAGTTTCCTGCAACCTAGCCCGCGAGTCTTGATTTGCGTGCCTTGCAAATCGACTCAGGTAGAGCGTCGCGCCATTCGTGAATCGGCACTCGGTGCCGGTGCCCGTGAAGTGTTCCTGATCGAAGAACCAATGGCTGCGGCCATCGGTGCGGGCCTGCCGGTTGAAGAAGCTCGTGGCTCGATGGTTGTCGATATCGGTGGCGGTACCACTGAAATCGCGCTGATCTCCCTGAACGGTGTGGTTTACGCCGAATCCGTACGGGTAGGTGGCGACCGTTTCGACGAAGCAATCATCACCTATGTGCGCCGTAACTACGGCAGCCTGATCGGTGAATCGACTGCCGAGCGCATCAAACAGGAAATCGGCACTGCCTACCCGGGTGGTGAAGTACGTGAAGTCGACGTACGCGGCCGTAACCTGGCAGAGGGCGTACCACGTGCCTTCACCCTGAACTCCAATGAAGTGCTCGAGGCTCTGCAAGAGTCGCTGGCAACCATCGTTCAGGCCGTGAAAAGCGCGCTGGAACAGTCTCCGCCAGAGCTGGCTTCGGACATCGCCGAGCGTGGCCTGGTACTGACCGGTGGTGGCGCCTTGCTGCGTGACCTCGACAAGTTGCTGGCTCAGGAAACCGGTCTGCCGGTGATTGTTGCCGAAGACCCGTTGACCTGTGTTGCGCGTGGCGGTGGCCGTGCGCTGGAAATGATGGATAAACACACGATGGATCTGCTCTCCAGCGAATAAGATCGCGTGGTGCAGCCCTTTCGTTATCATCAGAAGGTAGCACTTTGCAGTGCTGCCTTTTGGCGTTTATCTTCTGTCAATCTTCATCCAGGCCGCTTGAAGCCGTATGAATAAATTGAACACCTGCCCGGGAGGAGCGGCTTATTAAACCGCTCTTTTCCAAAGGCCCCTCATTGGGCGTGCGCTTTCTGGTGCTGGTCGTGCTATCGGTCGCGCTAATGGTAGTGGACGCTCGCTTTACGTTACTCAAGCCTGTGCGCAGCCAGATGTCTCTGGTACTGATGCAGTCCTACTGGATCACCGATCTGCCGCAGCGTTTGTGGCAGGGCGTGGCCAGTCAGTTCGGCAGCCGCACTGAGCTGGTGGCTGAAAACGAGAAACTCAAAACCGAAAACCTTCTGCTTCAGGGGCGCATGCAAAAGCTGGCGGCCTTGACCGAGCAGAACGTTCGCCTGCGCGAGTTGCTCAACTCTTCGGCGCTGGTCAACGAAAAGGTCGAAGTGGCCGAGCTGATCGGCATGGACCCCAACCCCTTCACTCATCGCATCATCATCAACAAGGGTGAACGTGACGGCGTTGTGCTGGGCCAGCCGGTACTCGATGCCCGCGGTCTGATGGGGCAGGTGGTTGAGTTGATGCCTTACACCTCGCGTGTCCTGTTGCTGACCGATACCACCCATAGCATTCCAGTACAGGTCAACCGTAACGGGTTGCGGGCGATTGCCAGCGGTACGGGCAACCCCGAGAGCCTTGAACTGCGTCATGTTGCTGACACGGCGGATATCAAGGTGGGTGACCTGTTGGTCAGCTCTGGCCTGGGGCAGCGCTTCCCGGCCGGTTATCCGGTGGCAACGGTAAAGGAGGTGATTCACGATTCGGGTCAGCCCTTTGCCATTGTGCGGGCCGTGCCGACGGCAGCCCTGAATCGCAGCCGTTACCTGCTGCTGGTGTTCAGTGACAGCCGTACCCCTGAAGAGCGGGCCAACGATGCGGCCAAGGCTCAGCAGGCTGAACAAAACGGTGAACCGCCGCCGATCATTCCGGCGACGGTGCCCAAGCCGGTTGCGCCTGCAGCGGCCGTTATCCCGGCGGCTGTGGCTCCAGCTCCGGCGGCTGTTGCCGAGCCCAAGACCGTGAAAAAACCTGCGCCCGCTGCAACCCCTGCCGCCAAGCCGCCAGCCGCCGTGCCGGCCACTACCCGGGAGAGGCAATAAATGGCGAGTACCCGTTCGCGTAACGGCTGGATCATCTGGCTGACATTTGCCATTGGCCTGTTGCTCAGTATTTCACCCATGCCCCAGTTCATGGAAATCCTGCGCCCGCTCTGGCTGGCATTGCTACTGGCTTTCTGGGCCTTGTACATGCCGCACAAAGTGGGCATGGTCACCGCGTTTTGCCTGGGGTTGGCGGAGGATGTGCTGTATGGCACGTTGCTGGGGCAGAACGCCCTGACCCTGACCCTGATTACCTTTCTGGTGCTGTCCCTTCAGCAGCGCTTGCGGGTGTTCCCGATGTGGCAGCAATGCCTGGTGCTTCTGGTTGTGTTCGGCCTGGCGCAGCTTGCCCAACTGTGGCTCAGTGCGTTGACCGGCAATCGCCAGCCAACGCTGGCGCTGGTGTTGCCGGGTGTGGTCAGTGCCCTGCTGTGGCCCTGGGTCAGTTACGGGCTGCGCGGGCTGTGCAGACGCTTCAAAATCAATTAACCGGATACGAGCCATTTCCTGGTTTGTGCACCTCGACAGGGAGATGTCTTGATGACCTCGCTTTATCTGGCCTCTGGCTCACCGCGCCGACGCGAGTTGTTGACTCAGATCGGCGTGCCGTTTGAAACGGTCAGCGCAGCCATTGACGAAACTCCCCTCCCGAATGAATCCCCTGTGGCCTATGTCGAGCGCCTGGCGCGCGAAAAGGCCCAGGCCGGGCGCCAACAACTGCTGACGACCATGCCGGACGCTGCGTTTTGCGTACTGGGGGCTGACACGGCCGTGGTGCTCGATGAACACATTCTCGGTAAACCGGTCGACGAGGCCGACGCCTTGGCTATGCTCATGGCGCTGTCTGGCCGGGAGCATGAGGTGTTGACCGCGATCGCGATTATTGACGCCGGGCGCTGTGAAACCCGAGTGGTACGCAGTCAGGTACGCTTTAGAAACATCAGCAAACAAGAGGCCAGCCTGTATTGGGCCAGCGGTGAACCCCTGGACAAAGCCGGTGGCTACGCCATTCAGGGCTTGGCTGCGGTGTTTGTGGCGGGCCTGAATGGCAGTTATTCCGCCGTCGTGGGCCTGCCTGTGTGCGAAACCGCAGAACTGCTCGGGCATTTCGGCATACCCTGTTGGCAAAACCTTACCGTGCGCTGAATACGGCACCTACGAGACGTGGCACTACTGTGATGACGCCTGAACGAGACCCAGCCATGAGTGAAGAGATCCTGATCAACATCACGCCGATGGAATCGCGCGTGGCAGTGGTAGAGAACGGTGTTCTGCAAGAGGTGCATGTCGAACGTACCCAGCGCCGGGGCATTGTCGGCAATATCTACAAAGGCAAGATTGTCAGGGTTTTGCCCGGCATGCAGGCTGCCTTTGTGGATATCGGTCTGGATCGTGCTGCTTTTATTCATGCCTCCGAAATTTCCCTGCGTGAAGGCCAGGCCGTTGAAAGCATCGGTACGCTGGTGCATGAAGGCCAGAGCCTGGTGGTGCAAGTCACCAAAGACCCGATAGGTTCAAAAGGTGCGCGCCTGACGACTCAACTGTCGATACCCTCGCGCTACCTGGTGTATATGCCGCGCACTGCCCATGTCGGCATTTCGCTGAAGATCGAAGACGAAGCCGAGCGCGAACGCCTTAAACAGGTGGTCAGTGATTGCGTGGCCCAGGAAGGCATCAAGGAAGCCGGCGGGTTTATCCTGCGTACGGCGGCCGAAGGTGCCGGGGCGGATGAGATCCTGATGGATATTCGCTACCTGCGTCGTTTGTGGGACCAGATCGGTGCCCAGATCAAGACGGTTGGCGCGCCGACGGTGATCTACGAAGACCTGGGCCTGGCGCTGCGTACATTGCGTGATCTGGTCAGCCCCAAGATCGAGAAAATTCGCATCGATTCGCGGGAAACCTTTCAGAGGACCACGCAATTTGTTGCCGAACTGATGCCCGAAATCGCCGACCGCCTTGAGCACTACCCGGGCGAACGGCCGATTTTCGATTTGTACGGCGTTGAAGACGAAATCCAGAAGGCCCTGGACCGCAAGGTACCGCTCAAGTCCGGCGGTTATCTGGTGGTCGACCCGGCTGAGGCCATGACCACCATCGACGTCAACACCGGCGCGTTTGTGGGTCATCGCAACCTTGAGGAAACCATCTTCAAGACCAACCTCGAAGCGGCTACCGCGATTGCCCGGCAATTGCGCCTGCGCAACCTGGGCGGGATCATCATCATCGACTTTATCGACATGGAAGATGAAGAGCACCAGCGCCAGGTGATACGCACCCTGGAAAAACAGCTGGAGCGTGATCACGCCAAGACCAACATCATCGGCATTACCGAGTTGGGTCTGGTGCAGATGACCCGCAAACGTACGCGCGAGAGCCTGGAGCAAGTGTTGTGCGAGCCGTGCGTGTGCTGCCAGGGCCGGGGAAAGTTGAAAACCCCCGAAACCATCTGCTATGAAATCTTCCGTGAGATCCTGCGAGAGGCCCGGGCTTATCAAGCGACCGGCTATCGTGTGCTGGCCAACCAGAAAGTGGTGGATCGTTTGCTGGACGAAGAGTCAGGCAATGTCGCGGAGCTGGAAGGGTTTATCGGTCGCACGATTCGTTTTCAGGTCGAAACCATGTACTCCCAGGAACAATACGACGTGGTGCTGCTCTGAAGTATCTAGCGTCACATAGCGTCGAAAAGGGGCTGAAACCGGCCCCTACGATCAATATTTAAGGGGCCACCTGACATGGAGCGTCTGACACGCTTTTTTGCCGCGCTGACCCGTTGGGGGCTGGGCGCGTGCGCTCTGGTTTTGGTCCTGACGGCGTTGTACGTCAGTATCGGCCGTGAATTGACCCCCCTGATCGCCGAATACCGCGTTGAAGTGCAGAGCAAAGCCCGTGAAGCGCTGGGCATGCCATTGACCATTGGCAGCCTGGAAGGAAGCTGGAGCGGCATGGCGCCGGTATTGAAGGCCCACGACGTCATGGTCGGTGAGGGCAACAGCGCCCTGCGTCTGGATGAAGTGCAGGTGGTGCCCGATGTGTGGGCCAGCCTGTTGAACCGTGATATCCGTATTGGTCACGTGCAACTCAATGGTCTGCAACTGAGCTTGCGCCAGGATGAACACGGCCACTGGGCACTCGAAGGGCTGCCGGTGCAGGATGACCAGCCGCTTGACCCTGAGCAGTTGCTCAACCAGCTGCAACGTGTGGCGCGGTTGTCGGTGCTCGACAGCCAGGTGACCCTGGAACCCTACAAACAATCCCCGCTGACCCTGACTTATGTCGGGCTGACGCTGGACGTCGGCGCGTCGGACCAGCGTCTTGATGCGCGGCTGACCTTGCCCGATGGCCAGCCCGTGGCGCTGAGCCTCAGCACACAGGTTCAGGCCAGCCACTGGCGTGACGGTGCGGCCCAGGCCTATGTGAGCCTGCCGCAAAGTGATTGGGCCAAGTGGCTGCCGGCCACGCTGATCGCACCGTGGAAAGTCTCCGAGCTCAAGGCTGGAGGCGAGTTCTGGTTCAACTGGAGCCAGGGCTCGGTACAGAGCGCGGTGGCGCGCCTGAATGCGACCCGGTTCAGTGGTGCCTATGCCGATCGCAAACCCGAGACCATCGAGAACCTGGCGCTGCATGCCTGGGCTGAGCGCGGCAAACAGGGTTTCAGGGTGGTGCTCGACTCACTGGCCATGAACCTGGGCAAGACCCGTTGGGAAACCCGTCTGCAACTGCAGCAGTTCGCGGCCACCGACAAGGAGCAGGAGCGTTGGCACCTGCAGGCCGACCGCCTGGACCTGACCCCGATCACGCCGCTGATGGACTCACTGGCCCCCGTGCCGGAAGCCGTCGCCAAAGTCATCGATCAATTGAGCGTTACCGGCACCTTGCGCAATGTGCTGGCTGATTATCGACCAGCAGCCACGGACGATCAAAAAATCAGCTTTGCGGCCAATCTGGAGCAGGTCGGCTTCAATGCCACCCACGGCGCTCCGGCGGCGCGCAATGTCAGTGGCCTGATCAGCGGCGACCTGGGCAAGGGCGAACTGCGCCTGGACAGCAAAGACTTCATGCTGCACCTCGACCCGATCTTCGCCAAGCCCTGGCAATACCTGCAAGCCAATGCCCTGCTGACCTGGACCCTGAACAAGGACAGCTTCACCCTGATTGCGCCCTACATCAAAGTGCTGGGGGAAGAGGGCAATATCGCGGCCGACTTTTTGATCCGCATTCACCTTGACCATTCCCAGGAAGATTACATGGACCTGCGGGTGGGCCTGACAGATGGCGACGGCCGTTTTACCCCCAAGTACCTGCCTGAAGTACTGAGTCCGGCGCTTTCGGAGTGGCTGAGCACGGCGATTATCAAAGGCGCAGTCGAAGAGGGCTTCTTCCAGTATCAAGGTTCGCTGAGCCATGACGCCGTTGCGGCGGCGCGCAATATCAGCCTGTTTTTCAAGGTGCATGGCGCAGAACTGGCGTTCCAGCCTGGCTGGCCCCATGTGCGTAACGTGTCGGGCGATGTGTTTATTGAAGATAGCGGTGTGCGGATCATGGCCAGCAAAGGTCAGCTACTCGACACCCGTGTGCGTAACGTGGCTGTCAGCATCCCGCATGTGCCTGCCGGCAAGGTCAGCCATCTGTTTCTGGATGGCGACTTTGAGGGCGGGCTGGGGGACGGTCTGAAAATTCTTCAGGAAGCACCGATAGGTACCGCAGAAACGTTCGCTGGCTGGCAGGGTGAAGGTTCGCTGAAGGGCCGTGTTGATCTGGACATCCCGCTGGAAAAGGGTGTGGAGCCAAAAATCCTGGTGGACTTCAACGTCGACAAGGCGCGCCTGAAAATCAGCGAACCCGAGCTTGAACTGACCCAGCTCAAGGGTGACCTGCGCTTTGACAGTGCCAAGGGCCTGAGCGGCAAGGGCATCAGCGCCCGGGCGTTCGATCGCCCGATCACCGCGCAGATCTTTGCCGACGGCAAGCCTGGCCGCATCAGCACCCGGGTGGTGGCCAGCGGTCAGGTGGGGGTGAAAAAACTCACGGACTGGCTCAAGTTCAATCAACCGATCCCGGTAAGCGGTGACTTGCCCTATCAGTTGCAACTGACCCTGGACGGTGCCGACAGCCAGTTACGCGTCAGCTCCAGCCTCAAGGGCGCGGTGGTGGATTTGCCGGCACCCTTCGGGCTGGCGGCCAATGAAAGCCGCAACAGCGTGTTTCGCATGACTCTGCAAGGCGCCGAGCGGCGGTACTGGTTTGACTACGGCGACCTGGTCAACCTGACCTTTGCTGCCCCCAATGGCAAGTTTGAAGACGGGCGTGGCGAGTTGTTCCTGGGCGATGGCAAACCCGTTTTGCCCACGACCAAGGGCCTGCGCATTCGCGGCGTGCTGTCGGAGCTGGACGTCGCCCCCTGGCAGGCGCTGGTCGAACGATATGCCGGCAATGACCCCGGCGGCAGCGCCAAGCAACTGCTCAGCAGTGCGGACTTTAAAGTCGGCAAGTTGATTGCCTTCGGCACCCAATTGGATCAGGTGCGCCTGGTCATGAAGCGCGTCGCCGCCTCCTGGGCGCTGCAAATCGACAGCAAGCAGGCCATCGGCGCCGTGACCCTGCCGGATGCGAACAACGCGCCGATTGTGGTCAACATGCAGACCATTCGCCTGCCTGCGCCTGATCCCAAGACGGTGGCAGACGAGAATGCCCCCGACCCGCTGGCTGCGGTCGACCCGCGCAAAATACCGGCTCTGGACATCATTATTCGCCAGCTCTACCAGGGGGCGGACCTGCTTGGTGCCTGGTCACTCAACATTCGACCCAACAGCCGTGGCATCAGCCTTACCAGTCTCAATCTGGGGCTCAAGGGCATGCTGCTTGAAGGTTCGGGCGGCTGGGAAGGCGTGGCGGGTAACAGCAAGAGCTGGTACCAGGGGCGCCTGGGCGGCGGCAACCTGGCCACGGTGCTGAAGAACTGGGGCTTTGCCCCCAGCGTCACCAGCGACAACTTTCATGTGGACATCGATGGCAACTGGCCCGGTTCGCCTGCGTGGATTGGCCTCAAGCGTTTCTCCGGCACACTGGACGCCTCGCTCAACAAGGGGCAGTTTGTGGAAGTCGACGGCAGCGCCCAGGTGCTGCGCATTTTTGGCTTGCTCAACTTCAACGCCATTGGCCGTCGTCTGCGCCTGGACTTCTCCGACCTGTTCGGCAAGGGCCTGAGCTATGACCGGGTCAAGGGCGTGCTCAATGCCCGCAGCGGCGTGTACAGCACAGGCAAGCCGATCCTGATGACCGGGCCGTCCACCAATCTGGAACTTAACGGTACATTGAACATGGTCACCGACCGGGTCGACGCCAAGCTGCTGGTGACCTTGCCCGTGACCAATAACCTGCCCCTTGCAGCGCTGTTGGTGGGCGGGCCGGCAGCGGGCGGGGCGATGTTCCTGCTCAACAAGCTGATCGGTGACCAGGTGTCGCGCTTCGCCAGCGTGCAATACAGCATCCAGGGCCCGTGGAACGATCCGAAAATCACCTTCGACAAGCCTTTCGAGAAACACTAGGAGCGCAGCATGACCCTGGCAGTGATTCAAATGGTCAGCCAGAGCGATGTCCTGGCCAATCTGGCCCAGGCCCGTCGCCTGCTGGAGGAGGCTGCCCAAGGCGGTGCGCAACTGGCCGTGTTGCCCGAGAACTTTGCCGCGATGGGCCGTCGCGATACTGCCGCCATCGGCCGCGCCGAGGCGTTGGGTGAGGGCCCGATCCTGCCCTGGTTGAAACAGACCGCCCGCGACCTCAAGTTATGGGTAGTGGCTGGTACTTTGCCTCTGCCCCCCGAGGGGCAGCCTGAAGCCAAGGTCAATGCTTGTTCATTGCTGATCGACGCCGAGGGCGAGCAAGCGGCCCGTTACGACAAATTGCACTTGTTTGACGTGGATGTGTCCGATAACCGTGGCCGCTACCGTGAGTCTGATGACTATGCTCATGGAAGGCGTGTGGTCGTGGCGGATACCCCGGTCGGCAAGCTGGGCCTGAGCGTATGTTATGACCTGCGCTTCCCGGAGCTGTACAGTGAGCTGCGTACTGCGGGCGCTGAACTGATTACCGCGCCCTCGGCCTTTACCGCTGTCACGGGTACGGCCCATTGGGAGATACTGATACGCGCCCGCGCCATTGAAACCCAGTGCTATATCCTTGCAGCGGCCCAGGGCGGCGTGCATCCGGGCCCGCGAGAAACCTGGGGGCATGCAGCCATTATCGATCCCTGGGGGCGGGTGCTGGCCGAGCAGGCGCAGGGCGAGGGGGTGTTGCTGGCCCGCCGCGATGCGCTTGAGCAGGCGGATATCAGGGCGCGCATGCCGGTGGTGAGCCATCGGCGGTTCAACGCCCATCTAATTTAAGTGGGAGCGGGCTTGCTCGCGATGCAGGCGACAGGGTGTAACCGTTGCCCCGCATCGATGCCATCGCGAGCAAGCCCGCTCCCACAGAACAGATTTTTCAGGCCCGAGGGTTCAGCACTTAAAGATGCTGAAGCAGGGGCCAAGACGGAGTGATTATGAGCGAGTTGTTGACCTCAGTCAGCGAACACCTGTTGGCACCCGGAGGTGTCACCATCGAAAGCCTGCAAAGCGTATTGGGCGACCTGGCCGGGCCGGGTATCGACGCGGCAGACCTGTATTTCCAGGGCCAGATTTCCGAATCCTGGGCGCTGGAAGACGGCATCGTCAAAGAAGGCAGCTTTAACCTCGACCAGGGTGTAGGTGTTCGCGCCCAGTCTGGCGAGAAGACCGGCTTTGCCTACAGCAATGCCATTACCCTGGAAGCATTGGGTCAGGCTGCCCGCGCCGCCCGCTCGATCTCCCGCGCCGGGCAAAACGGCACGGTGCAGGCGTTCACCACTCAGGACGTGGCTCAGCTGTATGGCCCGGACAACCCGCTGGAAGTCATCAGCCGCGCAGAAAAGGTCGAGCTGCTCAAGCGTGTCGATGCCGCCACCCGCGCCCTAGATCCGCGTATCCAGCAAGTCACCGTGAGCATGGCCGGGGTCTGGGAGCGGATTCTGGTGGCCTCCACCGATGGCGGGCTGGCGGCAGATATCCGGCCGCTGGTGCGTTTCAACGTCAGCGTCATCGTTGAGCAGAATGGCCGTCGCGAGCGCGGCGGTCATGGTGGTGGCGGGCGTACCGACTACCGCTATTTCCTCACTGACGATCGTGCCATGGGTTACGCCCGTGAAGCGTTGCGCCAGGCCCTGGTCAACCTCGAAGCGGTACCGGCTCCGGCAGGCACCATGCCGGTGGTTCTGGGCTCGGGTTGGTCCGGCGTACTGTTGCATGAAGCGGTGGGTCACGGTCTGGAAGGGGACTTCAACCGCAAGGGCAGTTCTGCCTACAGCGGACGCATGGGCGAAATGGTTGCTTCCAAACTGTGCACCATCGTCGATGACGGTACCCTGGCGGGCCGCCGTGGCTCGCTGAGCGTGGATGACGAAGGCACCCCGACCGAGTGCACCACCCTGATTGAAAACGGCGTGCTCAAGGGCTATATGCAGGACAAGCTCAATGCCCGTCTGATGGGCGTGGCGCGCACCGGCAACGGCCGTCGCGAATCCTATGCGCACTTGCCGATGCCGCGCATGACCAACACCTACATGCTGGGCGGCGAAAGCGATCCTGCCGAAATCATCGCTTCGGTGAAAAAGGGCATCTACTGCGCCAATCTGGGTGGTGGTCAGGTCGATATCACCAGCGGCAAGTTTGTGTTCTCCACCAGCGAAGCCTATCTGATTGAAGACGGCAAAATCACTCGCCCAGTCAAAGGCGCGACCCTGATTGGCAACGGGCCGGAAGCAATGAGCAAGGTGTCGATGGTCGGTAACGATCTGTCGCTGGACAGCGGCGTAGGCACGTGTGGCAAGGATGGGCAGTCGGTGCCGGTAGGTGTCGGCCAGCCAACCCTGAAGATTGACGCGATCACTGTAGGCGGTACGGGCGGTTGAGGGGAGGTCCCGTGAAGGTTGCCAGGCAACCTTCACGGGTACGAGGCTTAACGCAGACCGCGTTGAGTCTCGTCCAACCCACGGATGTACTTGAACAATTTGCGGCTTGAAGCCGGTGCCTTGTTATGAGCCAGCTCGTGTTTGGCCTGACGTATCACCGAACGCATTTGCTGGCGGTCGGCTTCAGGGAACTCGGCAACAAACTTTTCCAGTACAGCGTCATCACCCTCGATCAGGCGATCACGCCAGCGCTCGAGGTTGTGAAAACGTTCGTTGTACTGGCGAGAAGAGGCATCGACTTGATCGATCAAGGCAAGAATTTCGTCAAGCGGTTGATCGCGCATCAGTTTGCCGATGAACATCATATGGCGCTTGCGCGCAATATGAGCCGTGTGTTTTGGAGCATCTGCCAAAGCCTTACGCATAGCGTCAGTCAGGGGCATTTTGTTCAGCAAGTCAGGCTTGAGTGTCGTGAGACGCTCGCCCAGATCAACCAGAGCATGAAGCTCGCGTTTGACCTGCGATTTGCTTTTTTCGCCGTCGAAGGCGTCGTCGTAAGAATCAACCATGGTGGCAGTCCGCAAAGAAACGCCGCCATGATAACCAGTCGGGGGCCGCTTGTCCGGCCCGGTCGCTCGGCGGCCCTGCCGAAAACAGAATTTGAGTGGAGAAAACCATGAGTGCAGTTCAAAGCGTCGGCCCGCAGGCCTTGCCGGCACTGCAGGAACAGGTCGAGCAAATCATCGCCGAAGCCAGGCGCCAGGGTGCCAGCGCCTGTGAAGTCGCCGTGTCGCTGGAGCAGGGGTTGTCGACCTCGGTACGTCAGCGCGAAGTTGAAACCGTAGAGTTCAACCGTGACCAGGGTTTTGGCATCACCCTCTATGTAGGCCAGCGCAAAGGCTCGGCCAGCACCTCGGCCACCGGTCCGGATGCCATCCGCGAAACCGTCGCCGCCGCCCTGGCGATTGCCAAACACACCTCGGAAGACGAAAGCTCGGGTTTGGCCGATGCCAGCCTGATGGCGCGTGAACTGAAAGACTTTGATGTGTTCCACACCTGGGACATCACCCCCGAGCAGGCCATTGAAAAGGCCCTGGCCTGCGAAGCCGCTGCATTTGAGGCCGACAGCCGGATCAAAAATGCCGATGGCACCACCCTCAGCACCCATCAGGGCTGCCGCGTGTACGGCAATAGCCATGGTTTTATCGGCGGCTCGGCTTCGACCCGTCACAGCCTCAGCTGCGTAATGATTGCCGAAGGCGATGGCCAGATGCAGCGTGACTACTGGTATGACGTCAATTGCCAGGGCGAGTTGTTGATGGACGCCGTGAGCATTGGCCAGCGCGCCGCCGAGCGCGCTGCCCGGCGACTGGGCTCGCGCCCGGTACCGACGTGCGAGGTGCCGGTGCTGTTCTCGGCCGAACTGGCTGGCGGCCTGTTCGGCAGCTTCCTGGGGGCAATCTCGGGTGGCAACCTGTACCGTAAATCGTCGTTCCTGCTCGATGCAATGGGGCAGCAGATTTTCCCTGAATGGTTGACCCTGGATGAGCGCCCGCACCTGATGCGCGCCATGGGCAGCTCGTCGTTCGACAATGATGGCCTGGCCACTTACGCCAAACCGTTTATCAAGGACGGCGAGTTGGTTTCGTACATCCTGAGCACTTACTCGGGGCGCAAACTGGGCATGCCGAGCACTGCCAACGCCGGCGGCGTGCATAACCTCTTTGTGACACACGGTGATGAAGACCAGGCAGCCTTGATTCGCAAAATGGGGCGTGGTCTGTTTGTCACCGAGTTAATGGGCAGCGGCCTGAACATGGTCACCGGTGACTATTCCCGTGGCGCGGCGGGTTTCTGGGTCGAGAATGGCGAAATCCAGTTCCCGGTGCAGGAAGTGACCATCGCCGGCAATATGCGCGATATGTTTAAACAGATCGTGGCCGTGGGCAACGATCTGGAGCTGCGCAGCAACATCCGCACCGGTTCGGTGCTGATTGAACGCATGATGGTGGCGGGCAGCTAAGACTGGCCGGTTCCATGCCAAGGCGTATCACTGCAGCGGTGATACGCCTTTTTTGTGTTTGTGCATCCTGTCCTTTAGCAGACTTGTTTTGATAATCAATATCGCTTAATAATGAATCTCATTATCGAGTGAGCCTGGGTCATGAGTTCTGCGTTGCGTGAAGGGCCGTATCTAGAAAGCTGGCGCTGGATGAGCCGCCAGATCCGCTGCGGGCTGGCGCCGGACGAGCCGCGCCTGATCGAGCATTACCTGGCTGAAGGCCGCTATCTTGCCGGCTGTACAGCCACTTCCCCGTGGTTGATTGCGGTCACCACCTTCCGCCTGATGCTAGATACAGCCACTGACACCGCGCTGCCTTGGCACTGGCGCAATCTGTGCCTGGACAACGCGTGGCGTCCGCTGCGCGACCTCGAAACCCAAGCCTTGTGCAATTGCCGACTCAAGCGCTGGCAAAGCTTTGCCTGGCAGTTGGCAACCTGCGAGCTCGAACCTTCAATTTCTTTAACAGAACTGGTGCAAGGATTTCCCGATGAGTAACACTCGTATCGAACGTGACAGCATGGGTGAGTTGCGTGTGCCTGAATCCGCGTTGTACGGTGCGCAAACCCAGCGTGCAGTCGACAACTTCCCCATCAGCCATCAACGCATGCCTGCGCAATTCATTCGCGCCCTGATCCTGGCCAAGGGCGCAGCGGCCCTGGCCAACGTTGAACTCAAGCAGATCAGCACGGCCCAGGGCGAGGCGATTGTCGAGGCCACCCAGATCCTGTTGACCGGTGATTTCATGGAGCACTTCCCGGTGGATATTTTCCAGACCGGTTCGGGCACCAGCTCCAACATGAATGCCAACGAAGTGATTGCAACCCTGGCCACGCGGCTGCTGGGCGAGCCGGTGAACCCCAACGATCACGTCAACTGCGGGCAAAGCAGCAACGACATTATCCCGACCACCATCCATGTCAGCGCTGCACTGGGCCTGCACGAGCAGTTGCTGCCGGCGCTGAGCCATCTGGTGCAGGTGATCGAGCGCAAGGCGATCGAGGTTCACGCCTACGTCAAAACCGGGCGCACCCACTTGATGGACGCGATGCCGGTACGCATGAGCCAGGTGCTCAATGGCTGGGCGCAGCAGCTCAAGGCCAATATCGAGCATTTGCATAACCTGCAGCCAGCTCTGCAAGCCCTGGCCCAGGGCGGTACCGCGGTGGGCACCGGGATTAACGCCCACCCGCAGTTTGCTGCGTTATTCAGTCAGCAACTCAGCGAGCTGACCGGGGTGGCCTTCACGCCGGGCAAGGACCTGTTTGCCTTGATTGGTTCGCAAGACACCGCAGTGGCTGTTTCTGGTCAGTTGAAGGCCACGGCAGTGTCACTGATGAAAATCGCCAACGACCTGCGCTGGATGAACTCCGGCCCCCTGGCCGGTCTGGGCGAAATCGAACTTGAGGCGTTACAGCCGGGCTCGTCGATCATGCCGGGCAAGGTCAATCCGGTGATTCCGGAAGCCACGGCGATGGTCGCGGCCCAGGTCATCGGCAACGACGCGGCGATCACCGTGGCAGGTCAGTCCGGCAATTTCGAACTGAACGTCATGCTGCCGGTGATTGCGCACAACCTGTTGAGCAGCATCGAACTCATGGCCAACTCAAGCCGCCTGTTGGCTGACAAGGCCATCGCCAGCTTCAAGGTCAATGAAGCCAAGCTCAAGGAAGCGCTGTCGCGCAACCCGATCCTGGTAACGGCACTGAACCCGATCATCGGTTATCAAAAAGCCGCCGAAATTGCCAAGACCGCTTACCAGCAAGGGCGCCCGGTAATCGATGTGGCACTTGAATACACGGATTTGTCACGCAGCCAGCTTGAGGTCCTTCTCGACCCCGAGAAACTCACCGCCGGCGGCGTTTAATCCATCGACACTGCTTTGGAGGTTCACATGGATCACTGGAAACGCACGATCGAAAGAGCCAACCGCTGTTTCGCCGAAGGCGAACTGGTCGATGCCCGCGAGCATTATCTGCAGGCGCTGGCCCTGGCCCAGGTGCTGTTCGAGCGCTGGAGTGATGCCGACGAAGCAGTGGCCGCCTGCGTCATTTCACACCACAACCTGGCGGACCTGCATTTGCGCCTCAATCAACCGGAGGAGAGCGTGGAGTACCTCTGTGCGATTCATCAGCGATTGTTGCAAACCATGCAGAACGCGCGTCTGCCGACAGCATTGCGTGAAGCGGCGCTGCGTCAGAGCAGCAAGACCTACGTAGAGCTTTTGAATTTTATCAGTGAGTACGGCGAGTACCCGCGTTCCAACCTGTTGCTCAAAAGCAATGTGGCTCAGAGCAGCCATGAGTTCTCGACAGTTAGCGGCCATCACTTAGGAGCACATTGAAATGACTTACACTTTGCCTGCATTGCCTTATGCCTATGACGCGCTTGAACCGCATATTGATGCGCAAACCATGGAAATTCACTACACCAAGCATCACCAGACCTACATCAATAACCTCAATGCGGCCGTAGAGGGCACCGAATGGGCCAAGTGGCCGGTGGAAAAACTGGTGGCCAGTGTTCATCAGTTGCCCGAAAAGCTGCGCGCTGCAGTGATCAACCAGGGTGGCGGGCATGCCAACCACTCGTTGTTCTGGGAAGTCATGAGCCCTAAAGGCGGGGGCAAGCCCGAAGGTGCGCTGGCCAAGGCGATTGACGAGCAGTTGGGTGGTCTGGAGGTGTTCAAGGAAAACTTTACCAAAGCCGCGCTGACGCGTTTTGGCAGTGGCTGGGCATGGTTGAGCGTGACCCCGCAAAAAACGCTGGTAATCGAAAGCAGCGGCAACCAGGACAGCCCGCTGATGAACGGCAATACGCCGATCCTGGGGCTTGATGTGTGGGAGCACGCGTATTACCTGCGCTATCAAAACCGCCGCCCGGAATATATCAACGCGTTTTACAACGTGATCAACTGGCCGGAAGTGGCGCGACGCTATCAAGCGGCGATTGGCTAAGCGCAACGAAAGGATTCAGGCGGATTATGGGCACGCAAATTTTAGCGGTCGGTGGCGTTCGAATGTTTCGCTATGCCTTCGGTACGCTTTTGCTGTTGGCGGGTACGGCCCTGTTGGTTGCCAAGGGGCTGGTCTGGCTGGATCTGGAGCCCCGGCTGCTGCGGGCGCTGCAGGGCGGTGCGTTGTGTGCACTGGGCACGGCGTTAGGCGCCGTGCCTGTCCTGGTTATTCGAAAAATGCCGGTGGCGGTCAGTGACACTCTGCTGGGCTTTGGGGCCGGTGTGATGCTGGCGGCCACGGCCTTTTCGCTGATTGTGCCGGGCATTGCGGCAGCGCAAAGCCTGGGGTTGTCACCCTGGCCCGCCAGCGGGCTTATAAGTGCAGGGATCCTGCTGGGCGCATTCTGCCTGTTTCTGGTGGATCGCAAGGTCTCGGGCGCCGGGCCGGAGGTATTTGTCAGTCGCCCCGGTGAGCCGGTCATCGCGCCGCGCATCTGGTTGTTTGTGATTGCCATTGTGGCGCACAACATTCCTGAAGGCATGGCGGTCGGGGTGTCGGCGGGTGGCGGCATGCCGGATGCCGATAGCCTGGCGATGGGCATTGCGTTGCAGGATGTGCCGGAAGGCCTGGTGATTGCCCTTGTATTGGCAGGGGCGGGCATGTCGCGGGTCAAGGCGTTCCTGATTGGTGCGGCATCAGGTCTGGTTGAGCCGGTCTTTGCGGTGCTCTGTGCCTGGCTGGTCAACTTGGCCGAGGTGCTGTTGCCGTTGGGTCTGGCATTGGCGGCCGGGGCGATGCTGCTGGTGGTCACCCAGGAAGTCATCCCCGAGTCGCGGCGCAATGGCCACGAAAAGCTGGCGAGCCTGGGGCTGTGTGTCGGCTTTTGTTTGATGATGGTGATGGATACGGCGCTTGGTTGAATCGATCTCTGCAGATACTCTTTAGTCGATCAATTCCTGCCGTGGGAGCGAGCCTGCTCGCGAACAACCTTCGCGAGCAGGCTCGCTCCCACGGTGGCAGTTTCCCTGCCGCTGCGTCGAAAAGGCTTCAGGCTTATTCGCCTTCATCAAAGTAGTTGTTGATCAGCGCAACCAGTGCGTCCAGCGCTTCCTGATCCTTCTCACCTTCGGTCTTTATGTGGATGGTTGTGCCCTTGCCGGCGGCCAGCATCATCATGGCCATGATGCTTTTGCCGTCGACCATCGACTCAGGGGTGCGACCCGCCTGGATCTGACATGGAAACTGCCCTGCGATGCCGACAAACTTTGCCGATGCACGGGCGTGCAAGCCCAGTTTGTTGATGATTTCAATTTCCACTGCAGGCATCGCGGGGTAGATCCTTCAAGTAAGGTCGCGGTGGCGAACCTGGACGTTCTTCAGAGTTTCTTGCAGGCATTTGCCCAGGCGTTCGGTCAGGTACACGGAGCGGTGATGCCCGCCCGTGCAGCCGATTCCGATTGTCACATAGGCGCGGTTGCTGGCTGCAAAGCGCGGTAGCCATTTAAGCAGGTAGCTGGAGATGTCCTGGAACATCTCTTCGACATCAGGTTGCGCCGCCAGATAATCGGCTACCGGCTGGTCCAGCCCTGACTGCTCGCGCAGTTCGGGTTTCCAGTACGGGTTGGGCAGGCAACGCACGTCAAACACCAGGTCGGCATCCACCGGCATACCGCGCTTGAAACCGAACGACTCCACCAAAAAGGCGGTGCCTGGCTCTGGCTTGTTCAGCAGACGCAGCTTGATGGTGTCACGTAACTGATACAGATTCAGATTGGTGGTGTTGATGGTCAGGTCAGCGAGGTCGGCAATGGGGCCCAAAAGCTGGGTTTCATCGCGAATGGCTTCGGCAAGGGAGCGGCTCGCGCTGCTGAGCGGGTGGCGCCTGCGGGTTTCCGAGAAGCGCTTGAGCAAGGTTTCTTCGTCGGCATCCAGGTACAGCACGTCGCACTGGATATGCCGGTTACGCACCTCTTCAAGCAACTGCGGAAAACGTGACAAATGACTCGGCAGGTTGCGCGCATCGATCGAAACGGCCACCAGTGGCTGGGCCAGTTCAGTGTGAATCAACGCGCGTTCGGCCAGTTCCGGCAGCAAGCCGGCTGGCAGGTTGTCGATGCAATAGAAACCGTTGTCTTCAAGGACGGCGAGGGCAGTGCTTTTACCGGAGCCGGAGCGTCCGCTGACTATGACTAAGCGCATGATTAATGACCGTTCTGTACGTCCAGAACAACCTGATACAACGCTTCGTTGCTAGGTGCGTTGCGCAGTCTTTCGCGCACGTCTTTGCGATCGAGCATGCTGGCAATCTGCCGGAGCAGTTCCAGGTGTGCATCGGTTGCCGCTTCTGGCACCAGCAAAACGAAAAGCAGGTCGACCGGCGCGCCATCGATGGCGTCGAAATCTATGGGGGCGTCGAGGTGCAGCAAGGCGCTTACAGGCGACTCGCAGCCCTTGAGGCGGCAATGGGGTATGGCGATGCCGTTGCCAAAACCGGTGGAACCCAGTTTTTCACGGGCAATAAGGCTCTCGAAAACATCCTGCATTTCGAGACCAGGCACTTCGCGGCTGATCAGGTTGGCAATATGTTCGAGTGCACGCTTTTTACTGCCGCCCGGCGCGTTCACCAGGGAACGGCCGGGGGTCAGGATACTTTCAAGTCGGATCATGGGTAGGGAGTATTAACGACCGGTCGCGCCCTGGAGCAGGCTTTGGGTCTTTTCCTTATGCTTTTTCAGTTGGCGATCAAGCTTGTCAGTGAGCAGATCGATGGCGGCATACATATCGTCATGCTCGGCGTTGGCAACGACTTCTCCTCCATGGATGTGCAAGGTGGCCTCGATTTTCTGTTTCAGTTTTTCGACCGCCATCGTTACCTGTACGTTGGTAATCTTGTCGAAGTGACGCTCCAGTCGGTCGAGTTTTTCGCCGATGTATGCGCGTAGCGGTTCGGTGACTTCCAGTTGGTGTCCACTGATGTTGACTTGCATACAGTTTCTCCTTTGATGCCATTGCATAAAGCGGCAGGCCGAGCAGCCTGCCACTGAAACGCCGGGGTCCGTGGCTTACATCAAACGCTTGCGTTCGCTCGAAGGCGCTATCCCGAGGGATTCGCGGTACTTGGCGACGGTGCGACGGGCTACCTGAATACCTTGTGCCTCCAGTAAACCAGCGATCTTGCTGTCACTCAACGGCTTTTTCTGATTTTCCGCTGCAACCAGTTTTTTGATGATGGCACGGATCGCGGTGGAGGAGCATTCGCCGCCTTCAGAGGTGCTGACGTGGCTGGAGAAAAAGTATTTAAGTTCATAAATGCCCCGTGGGGTATGCATGAATTTTTGTGTGGTAACCCGGGAAATGGTGGATTCGTGCATGCCCACCGCTTCGGCGATATCGTGCAGTACCAGGGGTTTCATGGCTTCATCGCCATGCTCGAGAAAGCCGCGTTGGTGCTCGACGATCTGGGTCGCCACTTTCATCAGGGTTTCGTTGCGGCTTTGCAGGCTTTTGATAAACCAGCGTGCTTCCTGCAGCTGGTTGCGCATAAAGGTGTTGTCGGCGCTGGTATCGGCTCTGCGTACGAAACCGGCGTATTGCGCGTTCACCCGCAGGCGCGGTACGGACTCCTGGTTAAGCTCGACCAGCCAGCGCTCGTTGTCCTTGCGCACGATCACGTCAGGTACGACGTATTCGGCTTCGCTGGATTCGATTTGCGAACCCGGGCGCGGGTTGAGGCTCTGTACCAGTTCAATGACCTGGCGCAGTTCGTCCTCTTTGAGCTTCATGCGGCGCATCAGCTGGCTGTAGTCGCGTGCGCCCAGCAGGTCGATGTAGTCGGTGACCAGGCGCTTGGCCTCGCTCAGCCAGGGGGTCTTGGCAGGCAGTTGGCGCAATTGCAGGAGCAGGCATTCACCCAGGTTGCGCGCGCCAATGCCAGCCGGTTCGAATTGCTGGATGCGGTGCAGGACGGCTTCGATTTCATCGAGTTCAATGTCCAGTTCCGGATCAAAGGCTTCGAGGATTTCTTCGAGGGTTTCGTCCAGGTAGCCCTGGTTGTTGATGCAGTCGATCAGGGTTACGCCGATCAGACGGTCGGTGTCGGACATCGGAGCCAGGTTCAATTGCCACAGCAGGTGGCTTTGCAGGCTTTCACCGGTCGAGGTGCGGGTGGTGAAGTCCCACTCGTCATCATCGTTGCTTGGCAGGCTGCTGGCGCTGGTCTGGTAGATGTCTTCCCAGGCAGTGTCCACGGGCAGTTCGTTGGGAATGCGCTCACCCCAGTCACCGTCTTCCAGATTATCTACGGTCTGGGCAGTTTCCTGGTAGGTGGGCTCTTGAACGTCGGGATTGGGCTTTTGCTCAATGTTGTCGGCAAGGGGGTCTGCATTGTCGAAGTCGTCGCCTTCTTCCTGGCGCTCGAGCATGGGGTTGGACTCCAGGGCTTCCTGGATTTCCTGTTGCAGATCGAGGGTCGACAATTGGAGCAGGCGGATGGCCTGTTGCAGCTGAGGTGTCATTGTCAGCTGCTGGCCCATTCTCAGGACTAGCGATGGTTTCATGGCAGGGGCTTAACACCTTATTCGCCGGCGCACATGGCGCCATCCACTACAGGGCGCGTGAGCGCCAAACATAAGCAAATTATATGCCTGAAACCGGTGCGTTTGCCTAGGGGGCGGTCTAAATTAGTTTGCGGGTGGTGAACTGATCGAGAGCACCCCGTTGAATATTCGGGCAATAAAATGCTGGCGCATTTTTACTGCCCGGATGCCCTGGCTGCCCATGATGTGTCCGGGCTTATAGGCGGAACTCGTGACCCAGGTAAACTTCCCGCACCAACTTGTTGGCCAGAATCGTTTCAGCATCGCCTTCAGCGATCAATTGCCCGTCATTGACGATATAGGCCGTTTCGCAGATATCGAGGGTTTCACGGACATTGTGGTCGGTGATCAGCACGCCAATGCCCTTGGCTTTGAGGTGGTAGATGATTTGTTTGATGTCGCCCACCGAGATCGGATCGACACCGGCAAAGGGTTCGTCGAGCAGGATGAACTTGGGTGCCGTGGCCAGTGCGCGGGCAATTTCTACCCGACGGCGCTCACCGCCCGACAGGCTCATGCCCAGGTTGTCGCGAATATGGTTGATATGGAATTCCTGCAGCAGGCTTTCCAGCTCCTTGCGACGACCGGTCTTGTCGAGCTCCTTGCGGGTTTCGAGGATTGCCATGATGTTGTCGGCCACCGACAGCTTGCGAAAGATCGAGGCTTCCTGTGGCAAGTAACCGATACCGGCGCGTGCGCGACCATGCATGGGCTCGTGGCTGACGTCCAGGTCATCGATCAGTACGCGACCCTGATCGGCGTGCACCAGGCCGACAATCATGTAGAAACAGGTGGTTTTGCCCGCGCCGTTGGGGCCGAGCAGGCCCACGATTTGCCCGCTGTCGATCGACAGGCTGACATCACGTACTACCTGACGGCTCTTGTAGCTTTTGGCCAGATGCTGGGCTTTCAGAGTTGCCATTACTGGGCCTTCTGCTGGTCGGTTTTCTTCTTGGGCTGGATCACCATGTCGATGCGCGGGCGAGGTGCGGTGACATTGGCGCCATTGGCGCGACCGGCACTGGCAATCTGTTTTACCGTGTCGTAGACGATTTTCTCGCCCTCGGTGGTATTGCCGTCGTTGATCACTTTGGCCTTGTCAATCAGTACGATGCGGTTTTGTGGTGCATGGTATTGAATGGTGACGGCATAAGCCTGTACCGGTTTGGGGTCAGTGGCTTTTTGCAGTTGCTCGAAGTAGGCCAGGTTGCCGACGGATGTCACCACGTCGATTTCGCCCGCAGCATTACGGGTGATGGTGACGGTGTTGCCGGTGATTTTCATCGAGCCCTGGGTGATGATGACATCGCCCTTGTAGGTGGCAATACCTTGCTTGTCATCCAGTTGTGCCTCGTTGGCCTGGATGCGAATAGGTTGTTCGGTGTCGTTCGGCAGAGCCCAGGCGCTCACGCTTCCCAGTGCTGCGCTCAGGCTGAGCAATAAAGGGAGGGTTTTAACGAGACTCATACTGTCCTCTTACGTTGGACAGCAGGTCCATCCTGCCGTCTTTCAAATATGCTTTCATGCCCTTGCCAGTGGTTACGCCGCCAGCGCCGTCGATTCTAACGTCTCGCTCGGTCTGCGCATATTCCTTCTGGGGGAATACAGTCATACGGGTACTGGTAATAATGGTGGTGCGGTTTTTTTCGTCAGTGCGCGCGATGCGCACCGAATCGATAAGCTCGACCTCGGTACCATCCGGGTTGACTTCACCGCGCTCGCTCTGCACGTGCCACGGGTAGGCCGCGCCGCGGTAGAGCTGCATTTTCGGTTGGGTCATCTGAGTGACCTCGGAAGCCTTCAAATGTTCAAGCTTCTCGGACGTCATGTCGTACTGCAGCTTGCCGTCAGGTAAAAACTGACGGCTGTGTGCATTGGTGGCGTAGTAGTCGATAGCGCTTTCATCCACCGCCAGGGTAGGGGCATTGAGAAAACGTTCCGGCCTGATATTCCAGTAGCCAGCAGCTGCAAACAGCGAGGCAATCACTGTAAACAGCACTATTTGGCGAATCTTTTTGCTCAGCATAGAAAGCTCTATAGGTAGGCGGCGTGGGCTGCGTCCAGGCTGCCCTGGGCACGCAGAATCAGCTCGCAGAATTCACGGGCGGCACCTTCGCCACCCCGCGCCCGGGTTACCCCGTGGGCGTGCTCGCGGACAAAGTCCGCAGCGTTGGCCACGGCCATGCCCAGACCTACCCGGCGGATAACCGGCAGGTCGGGCAAGTCATCTCCCAGGTAGGCAACCTGTTCATAGCTTAGGTTGAGTTGGCCAAGAAGCTCGTCCAGTACGACCAATTTGTCTTCGCGGCCCTGGTACAGATACGGGATGCCCAGGTTTTGTGCGCGACGCTCGACCACCGGGGTTTTGCGGCCGCTGATAATTGCCGTTTGCACACCGGCGGCCATAAGCATCTTGATGCCCTGGCCGTCGAGGGTATTGAAGGTCTTGAATTCGCTGCCATCTTCGAGGAAATACAGGCGGCCGTCGGTCAATACGCCGTCAACGTCAAAAATGGCCAGCTTGATGCCCTTGCCGCGCTTGAGAAGTTCCTGGGTCATTACATTACTCCTGCGCGTAGCAGATCGTGCATGTTCAAGGCGCCAACCGGACGATCTTGCTTGTCGACCACCACCAGCGCGCTGATTTTGTGGTCTTCCATGATTTTAAGGGCTTCGGCTGCCAGCATGTCGGCGCGGGCGGTTTTGCCGTGCGGGGTCATGACCGCGTCGATGGTGGCGTTGCGGATGTCGATTTCGCGGTCCAGGGTGCGGCGCAAGTCGCCGTCAGTAAAGATTCCGGCCAGTCGACCGTCCTCTTCTATGACGACGGTCATGCCCAGGCCCTTGTGGGTCATTTCCATCAACGCTTCCTTGAGCAATGTACCGCGCACGACTTGCGGCAGTTCATCACCAGAGTGCATGACGTTTTCCACTTTCAGCAATAGGCGTCGGCCCAGTGCTCCGCCGGGGTGGGAAAAGGCGAAATCTTCTGCAGTAAAACCGCGAGCTTCAAGCAGGGCAATAGCCAGTGCATCGCCCAGCACCAAGGTTGCCGTGGTGGACGAGGTCGGTGCCAGATTCAACGGGCAGGCTTCCTGGGCCACGCGGGCATCCAGGCTGACATCGGCGGCCTTGGCCAGCGGCGATTCGGGGTTGCCGGTCATGCTGATCAGCTTGATGCCCAGGCGCTTGATCAGTGGCAGCAGGGTGACGATTTCGGCGGTCGAGCCGGAGTTGGACAGTGCGAGGATAATGTCATCGCGGGTAATCATGCCCATGTCGCCGTGGCTGGCTTCTGCCGGGTGGACAAAAAAAGCCGTGGTGCCGGTGCTGGCCAGGGTTGCGGCAATTTTATTGCCGATGTGTCCTGACTTGCCCATGCCGACCACGACCACCCGGCCTTTACTGGCCAAAATCATCTCGCAAGCGCGTACGAAATCTGCGTCGATATGTGTCAGTAAGCCCTCTACGGCTTCCAGTTCGAGGCGGATGGTGCGTTGGGCGGATTGGATCAGGTCGCTGGATTGGCTCATGGTTGAAGTCGGGTAGCCTGAGAAAAGGCAACGATTATAGCGGTTATGTGGCGTTCCCTCACGCTTGATCGCTGTGCTTTATTGCATGTGCTTACAAAGTGCGCGTGTGTTTGCAGAAAAAACATCTTTATTTCACTGTACTGAGACTTAACCGGCACTCCTTCGGTCTTGGGCGGTCACTATGAGCAGTGGTATAGTTCGCCGCCAGTTCGGCCCGCCAGGGAACGCGTGCTTCTTCACAAGAAGTTTGGTGTCCGGGTGAGAGGCAGAGGCTGCATCGCAAGGAGTTTAGATGAGCGCCGATAACGCCTACGCGGTCGAGCTGAAGGGAGTGTCCTTCAAGCGCGGTACGCGCAGCATCTTCAATAATGTCGATATTCGCATCCCGCGTGGCAAGGTCACGGGGATCATGGGGCCGTCTGGCTGCGGCAAGACCACACTGTTGCGCCTGATGGGCATGCAACTGCGTCCCAACAGCGGCGAAGTGTGGGTCAACAATCAAAACCTGCCGGCCCTGTCGCGCAGTGATTTGTTTGATGCCCGCAAGCATATGGGCGTGTTGTTTCAGAGCGGTGCGCTGTTTACCGATCTGGACGTGTTCGAGAACGTTGCTTTCCCGTTGCGGGTGCATACCGAGCTGCCGGAAGAAATGATCCGTGACATCGTGCTGCTTAAATTGCAGGCGGTGGGCTTGCGCGGAGCTATCGACCTGATGCCCGACGAGTTGTCCGGCGGCATGAAACGCCGGGTGGCGCTGGCGCGGGCGATTGCCCTGGATCCGCAGATCCTGATGTATGACGAACCCTTCGTGGGGCAGGATCCCATTGCAATGGGCGTGCTGGTACGCCTGATTCGTTTGCTCAATGATGCGCTGGGCATTACCAGTATCGTGGTTTCTCACGATCTGGCTGAAACTGCGAGCATTGCCGACTATCTATATGTAGTCGGCGATGGCCAGGTGCTGGGGCAGGGCACGCCCGAAGAATTGATGAACGCCGATAACCCGCGCATTCGCCAGTTCATGACCGGCGACCCGGATGGCCCGGTTCCGTTCCACTTTCCGGCGTCGGACTACCGAACCGATCTACTGGGGAAGCGCTGATGCGCAAGATGTCATTAATGAGCCGTATCGGTCTGTTCGGCCGGGCCGGGATCGACACCGTTGCGGTACTGGGGCGTTCGGCAGTGTTCCTGTTTCATGCACTGCTGGGGCGTGGCGGTATCGGGGGCGGGTTTGGTTTGCTGGTCAGGCAGCTGCATTCGGTTGGCGTCATGTCGCTGGTCATTATCGTGGTGTCCGGCATATTTATCGGCATGGTACTGGCACTGCAAGGCTTCAGTATCCTGTCCAGCTATGGTTCGGAGCAGGCAGTGGGGCAGATGGTGGCCCTGACCCTGTTGCGCGAACTGGGTCCCGTGGTTACCGCCTTGCTGTTCGCCGGGCGCGCAGGGTCGGCGCTGACGGCTGAAATCGGCAACATGAAATCGACCGAGCAGCTGTCCAGCCTGGAAATGATCGGTGTTGATCCGCTCAAGTACATCATTGCGCCGCGGTTGTGGGCCGGGTTTATCTCCCTGCCTGTGCTGGCGATGATTTTCAGCGTGGTCGGGATCTGGGGTGGTTCGTGGGTTGCCGTGGACTGGCTCGGTGTCTACGACGGCTCCTACTGGGCCAACATGCAAAACAGCGTAACCTTCAGTGGTGACGTAATTAACGGGATCATCAAAAGCATCGTGTTTGCCTTTGTGGTGACCTGGATTGCCGTGTTTCAAGGTTATGACTGTGAGCCCACCTCAGAGGGGATCAGCCGTGCCACTACCAAGACCGTGGTGTATGCCTCACTGGCAGTCCTCGGGCTGGACTTTATATTGACCGCCTTGATGTTTGGAGATTTCTGATGCAAAACCGCACCATGGAAATCGGTGTCGGCCTGTTCCTGCTGGCTGGCATCCTGGCTTTGCTGTTGCTTGCCTTGCGGGTCAGCGGGCTGTCCCCGACGGCGAGCACTGACACCTACAAGCTCTATGCCAATTTCGACAATATTGCCGGGCTGACCGTGCGCGCCAAAGTCACCATGGCTGGCGTGACCATCGGCAAGGTGACAGCAATCGACCTGGACCGTGACAACTACATGGCCCGCGTCACATTGCAGCTCGAAAAAGCGGTGGATAACCTGCCTGTGGATTCGACAGCGTCTATCCTCACAGCAGGCCTGCTGGGCGAGAAATACATCGGCATCAGCGTGGGTGGCGAAGACGCGACCCTCAAGGACGGCGGCACCATTCACGACACGCAGTCGTCGCTGGTTCTTGAAGACCTGATCGGTAAATTCCTGCTCAATACCGTTAGCAAAGACGCCAAATAAGGAGCTTCCAGATGATTTCTCTCTTGCGCCGTGGCCTGCTGGTAATACTGGCCGCAGCCCTTCCTCTGGTGGCGAACGCCGCGCCGGGGCAGTCGGCCCATGACATCGTTTCAGATACCACGACAAGGTTGCTGGCCGACCTGGCTGCCAACAAGGAGCAATACAAACAAAGCCCAAGCAAGTTCTATGATGCCCTGAACGAAATCGTCGGCCCTGCAGTAGATGTTGATGGCATCTCCAAAAGCATCATGACGGTCAAGTACTCGCGCAATGCAACGCCTGCCCAGATGCAGCGCTTTCAAGAGAACTTCAAGCGCAGCCTGATGCAGTTCTACGGCAATGCCTTGCTTGAGTTCAAGAATCAGGGCATCACCGTTGGCCCGGCCAAGGACGAAAGCGGCGATCGCACCAGTGTCGACATGACCGTCAAGGGTGACAACGGCGCCATTTATCCATTGTCCTATACCCTTAACAAGGTCAACGGCGAGTGGAAAGTGCGTAACGTGATCATCAATGGCATCAATATCGGCAAGCTGTTCCGCGATCAGTTCGCCGATGCCATGCAGCGCAACGGCAACAACCTGGATAAAACCATCGACAACTGGGCGGGTGAAGTGGCCAAGGCCAAGCAGACCACTGATGCGGCATCGCCCAAGGCAGCCGGGCAATGAGTGAAGCGGCCATAACCCTGGCCGGCGAGAGCGAGCTTCGCCTTAGTGGCGTGCTCGATTATCAGACTGGCCCCCGTTTGCGCACAGAAGGTCAGGCCCTGATCAAAAAAGCCCTGGCCAAAGAGC
This sequence comes from Pseudomonas sp. FSL R10-0056, assembly GCF_009600105.1. Lineage (NCBI taxonomy): Bacteria > Pseudomonadati > Pseudomonadota > Gammaproteobacteria > Pseudomonadales > Pseudomonadaceae > Pseudomonas > Pseudomonas sp. FSL R10-0056. Next base: position 44,028 of record NZ_WIWL01000182.1, on the reverse strand, counting down.
TGGTGGTTGACTGCTCGGGCGTTACCAAATCGAGCAGCGTCGGTTTGTCGCTGCTGCTGTGTTATATCCGTGATGCCCAGGCCCTGAACAAGCCATTGAGCATTCGTGCCATGCCCGAAGACATGCGCGAAATCGCCCAGGTTTCGGGTGTGACCGAGCTGCTGGCACATCATTAATCGCCACATATAAATAAGCCCCCCTGTCAGAGTCCTGTTATGCGGGGTTCGCAGGCGCGGGGCTTTTTTGTATGATGGCCGACCCGTGCGCGTTAGGCGCCGATTGAGGTTGAGCATGCAGGCCGTAGAAGTGAAGAGCTTTCTTGAAGGAAAGCTGCCAGGAACCCAGGTAGAAGTTGAGGGCGAAGGCTGCAACTTTCAGTTGAACGTGATCAGTGACGAACTGGTGGCCCTGAGCCCGGTCAAACGTCAACAAAGCATCTATGCCCATTTGAACCCGTGGATCGCTGATGGCAGCATCCATGCGGTCACTATGAAATTCTTCAGCAGCGCGGCCTGGGCCGAGCGCACCTGAGCCCCCTGAGCCCATTGGCGTCGAGATTGTTATGGATAAATTGATTATTACCGGCGGTGCCCGCCTTGATGGCGAGATCCGCATTTCCGGGGCGAAGAACTCTGCCCTGCCGATCCTGGCAGCGACCCTGCTGTGCAATGGCCCGGTCACTGTAGCCAACCTGCCGCATTTGCATGACATCACCACCATGATCGAGCTGTTCGGTCGCATGGGCATTGAGCCGGTGATCGATGAAAAGCTCAGTGTCGAAATCAACCCGAACACCATCAAAACCCTGGTCGCGCCGTATGAGCTGGTGAAAACCATGCGCGCATCGATCCTGGTACTGGGGCCGATGGTTGCACGTTTCGGTTACGCTGAAGTTGCCTTGCCGGGCGGCTGCGCCATTGGCTCGCGTCCGGTTGACCTGCACATCCGCGGCCTTGAAGCCATGGGCGCAGTGATCGACGTTGAAGGTGGCTACATCAAGGCCAAGGCGCCTGAAGGCGGCTTGCGCGGTGCCAGCTTCTTCTTTGATACCGTCAGCGTGACCGGTACCGAGAACATCATGATGGCCGCAGCACTGGCCAACGGCCGCAGCGTATTGCAGAACTCTGCACGCGAGCCTGAAGTCGTCGACCTGGCCAACTTCCTGAACGCCATGGGCGCCAAGGTAAGCGGTGCTGGTACTGACACCATCACCATTGATGGCGTCAAAGAGCTGCATTCGGCGACTTACCGCGTCATGCCGGACCGTATTGAAACCGGTACTTACCTGGTAGCCGCTGCCGTCACCGGTGGCCGCGTGAAGGTCAAGGACACTGATCCGACCATCCTTGAAGCCGTCCTTGAGAAGCTCAAGGAAGCAGGCGCCGAGGTCACCACCGGTGAAGACTGGATCGAGCTGAACATGCACGGCAAACGCCCTAAAGCGGTGAACGTGCGTACTGCTCCGTACCCGGCGTTTCCGACCGACATGCAGGCGCAGTTCATCTCGCTCAACGCCATTGCCGAAGGCACGGGTGCAGTGATCGAGACGATCTTCGAAAACCGCTTCATGCACGTGTATGAACTGCACCGCATGGGCGCCAAGATCCAGGTTGAAGGCAACACTGCCATCGTGACCGGCACTGAAACCCTCAAGGGCGCGCCAGTAATGGCCACCGACCTGCGTGCTTCTGCCAGCCTGGTGATTTCGGCGCTGGTGGCGGAAGGCGATACCCTGATCGATCGCATCTACCACATAGACCGTGGTTACGAGTGCATCGAAGAAAAACTGCAAATGCTGGGCGCTAAAATCCGCCGCGTTCCGGGCTAGTTTTTGCTGTTTGGCATCATGGGCACAGGGATAGTGTCCAGCTGCCAGGTGACGTAACGGCCTGCAAGCGTTACCTTACCTGGCCTCGAATCGTTCAAGTCGAGCCTGATATCAGGCTCGATGCTTGTCCGGCGCCGATTGCGCACGGGCAAAAGTACCCTGATAAGGACTTACGTTTCCCATGTTGACCATTGCACTGTCCAAGGGCCGTATCCTTGACGACACCCTGCCGCTTCTGGCCGAAGCAGGCATTGTGCCGACCGAGAATCCGGACAAAAGCCGCAAGCTGATCATCCCGACCTCACAGCCTGACGTCCGCCTGCTGATCGTCCGTGCCACCGACGTGCCGACTTACGTTGAGCATGGTGCCGCCGACCTCGGTGTGGCCGGTAAAGACGTGCTGATGGAGTACGGTGGCCAGGGCCTGTACGAGCCGCTGGACCTGCAGATTGCCCAGTGCAAGCTGATGACCGCCGGTGCCATTGGTGTCGCTGAACCCAAGGGCCGCCTGCGCGTTGCGACCAAGTTCGTCAACGTCGCCAAGCGTTACTACGCCGAACAGGGCCGTCAGGTCGACATCATCAAGCTGTATGGCTCGATGGAGCTGGCCCCCCTGATTGGTCTGGCCGACAAGATCATTGACGTGGTCGATACCGGTAACACCTTGCGTGCCAATGGCCTGGAACCCCAGGAATTCATTGCCGCCATCAGCTCCCGCCTGGTGGTTAACAAGGCTTCGATGAAAATGCAGCACGCCCGTATTCAAGCCCTGATCGATACCCTGCGCAAAGCAGTGGAATCTCGACACCGCGGCTGACTCACCTGCGCGGCTTCAGGTCGCGCCCATCTATCCGCGTAATAGCCAGAAATCTCAGGTACCCACGCGGATGGCTTGGTAGTCTTGTGGTGCCTGAGCTGCGCAAAACCTTTATTCCAAGCATTCGCCCATTACCGAGGCCCTCGCTATGACCGCTCCCACTGCAATTCGCCGACTCAACGCTGCTGACCCGGACTTCGCGCAGCATCTGGATCATCTGCTGAGCTGGGAAAGTGTGTCTGACGACTCGGTCAACCAGCGTGTGCTCGACATCATCAAGGCTGTGCGTGAGCGGGGCGACGCTGCCCTGGTTGAGTTCACCCAGCGCTTTGACGGGCTTGAAGTGGCCTCGATGGCTGACCTGATCCTGCCGCGCGAGCGCCTGGAACTGGCCCTGACCCGCATCACTGCGCCACAACGTGAAGCACTGGAAACGGCCGCACAGCGCGTGCGCAGCTACCACGAGAAACAGAAACAGGACTCCTGGAGCTACACCGAAGCCGATGGTACGGTGCTGGGCCAGAAAGTCACGCCGCTGGATCGCGCCGGTCTGTACGTACCGGGTGGCAAGGCGTCGTACCCTTCGTCGGTGCTGATGAACGCGATTCCGGCCAAGGTTGCCGGCGTGACCGAAGTGGTGATGGTCGTGCCGACCCCGCGTGGCGAAATCAATGAGCTGGTGCTGGCTGCCGCCTGCATTGCGGGCGTTGACCGGGTGTTCACCATTGGTGGCGCACAAGCGGTTGCGGCATTGGCTTATGGCACCGAAAGCGTACCCAAAGTCGACAAGGTGGTAGGCCCGGGTAATATCTACGTCGCGACCGCCAAGCGCCATGTATTTGGCCAGGTAGGCATCGACATGATTGCCGGCCCTTCGGAGATCCTCGTCGTGTGCGACGGCCAGACCGACCCGGACTGGATTGCCATGGATCTGTTCTCCCAGGCCGAGCACGATGAAGACGCGCAAGCGATTCTGGTTAGCCCCGATGCCGAGTTCCTCGACAAGGTGGCGGCCAGCATCGCCAAACTGCTGCCGACCATGGAGCGGGCCGAAATCATCGAAACCTCGATCAATGGTCGTGGTGCGCTGATTTTGGTGAACGACATGCAGCAGGCTATCGACGTGGCTAACCGCATTGCTCCGGAACACCTGGAGCTGTCGGTGGCTGATCCGCAAGCCTGGTTGCCGCAGATCCGCCACGCCGGTGCGATCTTTATGGGTCGTCACACCTCAGAGGCGCTGGGCGACTACTGCGCAGGGCCTAATCACGTACTGCCGACTTCCGGTACGGCGCGTTTTTCGTCACCGCTTGGCGTTTATGATTTCCAGAAGCGCTCCTCGATTATCTTCTGCTCCGAGCAGGGTGCTTCCGACTTGGGCAAAACCGCTTCGATTCTCGCTCGCGGCGAATCGCTGACCGGTCACGCCCGCAGTGCCGAATACCGCATCCTCGCCGACAAACAGGGGTAACAAGTATGAGCAAGTTCTGGAGCCCATTCGTTAAAGCCCTGGTGCCTTATGTGCCGGGTGAGCAACCGAAGCTGACCAAACTGGTCAAGCTCAACACCAACGAAAACCCCTATGGGCCTTCGCCTAAAGCGCTGGCAGCGATGCAGGCCGAAATCAATGACAACCTGCGTTTATACCCCGACCCGAACAGCGACCTGCTTAAGCAGGCGGTGGCCGAGTATTACGGTGTGCAGACCAATCAGGTGTTTTTGGGCAACGGCTCGGACGAAGTGCTGGCCCATGTTTTCAATGGCCTGTTCCAGCACGACAAACCGCTGCTGTTTCCGGATATAAGTTACAGTTTTTATCCGGTTTACTGCGGCCTGTATGGCATCGAGTTTGACGCCATAGCACTGGATGAGCAGTTCCAGATCCAGCCTGCGGACTACACCCGGGCCAATGGCGGGATCATCTTCCCCAACCCCAATGCACCGACCGGTTGCCTGCTGGCGCTGGAGGCCATCGAACAGATCCTCAAGGCCAACCCTGATTCGGTGGTCGTGGTGGATGAAGCGTATATCGACTTTGGCGGCGAAACGGCCATCAGCCTGGTGGACCGTTATCCGAACCTGCTGGTCACCCAGACCCTGTCCAAGTCGCGCTCCCTGGCCGGTTTGCGTGTCGGCCTGGCGGTGGGCCATCCGGATCTGATCGAAGCGCTGGAGCGAATCAAGAACAGCTTCAACTCCTATCCGCTTGATCGTATCGCCATTGTTGGCGCAGCGGCAGCGTTTGCCGACCGCGAGTATTTCGAACAGACCTGCCAGTGGGTGATCGACAGTCGCGAGCAAGTGGTCGCGCAGTTGCAGGCGCTGGGTTTTGAAGTGCTGCCATCGGCCGCGAACTTTATCTTCGCCCGTCACCCGGAACACGATGCGGCGGCGTTGGCGGCCAAGCTGCGTGATCAGGGGGTGATCGTGCGTCACTTCAAGCAACTGCGCATTGCCCAGTTCCTGCGCATCAGCATCGGCACGCCGGAGCAGAATGCGGCGTTGATTGAAGGGTTGTCAGACTTGTAACCGCTGCCCTCTCCCGGAGGGAGAGGGCTGGGGTGAGGGTTTTCAGTCGTTCTGCGGCGGCTGCTCTTGCGGCGGTCGCAGGCCCACTGCGGCGGTGAGCTTGAGCTCTTTGCCGTTGCGCATGACCTGTATGGTGATTTTGTCCGAAGGTTTGATCCGCGCCACCTGATTCATCGAACGACGGCCATCGCTGGCGGGTTCGCCATCAATGCTCAGAATCACGTCTCCCAGTTGCAAACCGGCTTTTTGCGCCGGGCCATCACGGAAAATCCCCGCCACAACAATTCCCGGACGACCACTGAGGCCAAACGACTCGGCCAGCTCCTGGGTCAACGGCTGCACTTCAATGCCCAGCCAGCCGCGAATCACCTGGCCGTGCTCGATGATCGACTTCATGACTTCCATGGCCAGATTGATCGGGATCGCAAAACCGATGCCCTGTGAGCCGCCGGACTTGGAGAAAATCGCGGTGTTGATGCCGGTCAGGTTACCGTTGGCATCCACCAGCGCGCCGCCCGAGTTACCCGGGTTGATCGCGGCATCCGTCTGGATAAAGTCTTCGTAGTTGTTCAGGCCCAACTGGTTGCGCCCGGTGGCACTGATAATGCCCATGGTGGTGGTCTGGCCAACGCCAAACGGGTTGCCGATCGCCAGGGCGATATCACCGATGCGCAGGGTGTCCGAGCGGCCGATGGTAATTGCAGGCAGGTTTTTCAGGTCGATCTTCAGTACTGCCAGGTCCGTTTCCGGGTCGCTACCAATAACCCGTGCATGTGTTTCGCGGCCGTCCTTGAGTGCCACCACAATCTGGTCGGCACCTGCGACTACATGGTTATTGGTCAGTAAATAGCCCTCGGGGCTCATCAGCACTGCCGAACCCAGGCTGGACTCCATACGACGCTGTTTAGGCTCGTTGTTGCCGAAAAAGTGACGGAACTGCGGGTCTTCAAACAATGGGCGGGCGTTTTTGTTCACCACCTTGGTGGTGTACAAGTTGGCCACGGCAGGCGCGGCGCGCACCACTGCATCGGCGTAGGTCACGGGACCCTGCTGCATGTAACTGGTTTGCGGGGCTTGTTGCAGATTAACGTCCAGGCTCGGCAGCCCAACCCATTGCGGGTAACGCTGAATAATCAGCAAAGCGATAAGCACGCCAGCCAGCAACGGCCAGCCAAAGAAACGCAAAGCCTTAAACATTGAACTCAGTCCTGAAGGTTGCAGAGCCATTCTGACGGCCCATAATGACGCCATTATACGAGGGCCGCCCGGCTCTGAACGCTATATTTAGGAGTCTTTTATGGCTGTCTCCCTGAGCACGCTGGTAGAAGAGGCAAATCGTTACCTCAACTGTGCCGCCATCGGCGATTACTGCCCCAATGGCTTGCAAGTCGAAGGCCGCCCGCAGGTGATGCGTATAGTCAGTGGCGTGACCGCCAGCCAGGCATTGCTGGATGCCGCAGTCGAGGCCCAGGCTGATCTGGTGCTGGTGCATCACGGCTACTTCTGGAAAGGCGAAGACCCGTGCGTTACCGGTATGAAGCAGCGCCGCCTGAAAACCCTGCTCAAGCACGATATCAGCCTGCTGGCCTACCACTTGCCGCTGGATCTGCATCCAGAAGTGGGCAACAACGTGCAATTGGCCCGGCAGCTGGATATCACCGTCGAAGGTCCGCTGGAACCGGGCAATTCGAAAGTGGTGGGGCTGGTGGGTTCCTTGGCCGAGCCTGTAACGGCCCGCGATTTTGCCCGCCGTGTGCAAGAAGCGCTGGGCCGTGAGCCGTTGCTGATTGAAGGCAGCGAAATGATCCGCCGCGTGGGCTGGTGTACCGGTGGCGGGCAGGGCTTTATCGATCAGGCGGTACAGGCGGGGGTTGATCTGTACCTGAGTGGCGAAGCGTCAGAGCAGACTTTCCATAGTGCCAGGGAAAACGACATCAGCTTTATTGCCGCAGGCCATCACGCCACCGAACGTTATGGCGTGCAAGCCCTGGGGGATTACCTGGCGCGGCGCTTCGCCCTGGAACACCTGTTTATCGATTGCCCGAATCCGATCTGAGCATTGGAGTTGAACCCTGTGGGAGCGGGCTTGCTCGCGATCGAATCAACGCGTTCTTGCTGTATAACCGCATTGCCTGCATCGCGAGCAAGCCCGCTCCCACATGGAGTAATCGCCCAAACTCCGAGGTCTATTCTTAGACCGTTTCGATCTAGTTGGCGCCATCTATAGAAGAGGGTGCTGTGCTAGCATTCGCCCCTCGAACACGGCCCGCAGGCCGTTCATAAGATAGCTTTCGTGAGTAGCCATGGTCGACAAACTGACGCACCTGAAACAGCTGGAGGCGGAAAGCATCCACATCATCCGCGAGGTGGCCGCCGAGTTCGATAACCCGGTGATGCTGTACTCGATCGGTAAAGATTCCGCCGTGATGCTGCACCTTGCTCGCAAGGCGTTTTTCCCTGGCAAGCTGCCGTTTCCGGTGATGCATGTCGACACCCAGTGGAAATTCCAGGAGATGTACAGCTTTCGCGACAAGATGGTCGCCGAGCTGGGCCTGGACCTGATCACTCACGTCAACCCGGACGGCGTGGCACAAGGGATTAACCCTTTCACCCACGGCAGCGCCAAGCATACCGATATCATGAAGACCGAGGGCCTGAAGCAGGCTCTGGACAAATACGGTTTTGATGCAGCCTTTGGTGGTGCGCGTCGCGATGAAGAAAAATCCCGTGCCAAAGAGCGCGTGTATTCCTTCCGTGACAGCAAGCACCGCTGGGACCCGAAAAATCAGCGGCCCGAGTTGTGGAACGTCTACAACGGCAACGTCAACAAGGGCGAATCGATTCGCGTGTTCCCGTTGTCGAACTGGACCGAGCTGGATATCTGGCAGTACATCTACCTCGAAGGCATCCCGATTGTGCCGCTGTACTTCGCCGCAGAACGCGAAGTGATCGAGAAGAACGGCACGCTGATCATGATCGACGACGAGCGCATCCTTGAGCACCTGTCTGATGAAGACAAGGCGCGTATCGTCAAGAAAAAGGTCCGTTTCCGTACGCTTGGCTGCTACCCGCTGACCGGCGCGGTGGAGTCCGAGGCTGAAACCCTGACCGACATCATCCAGGAAATGCTCCTGACGCGAACTTCCGAGCGCCAGGGCCGAGTCATCGATCACGATGGCGCAGGCTCGATGGAAGATAAAAAACGTCAAGGTTATTTCTAAGGGGTTGTCATGTCGCACGTATCTGATTTGATCAGCGAGGACATCCTCGCCTACCTGGGCCAGCACGAACGCAAAGAAATGCTGCGTTTCCTGACCTGTGGCAACGTCGACGACGGCAAGAGCACCCTGATCGGGCGCTTGCTGCACGACTCCAAGATGATCTACGAAGACCATCTGGAAGCCATTACCCGCGACTCGAAAAAAAGCGGTACCACAGGCGACGATATCGACCTGGCGCTGCTGGTAGACGGCCTGCAAGCTGAGCGCGAGCAGGGTATTACCATCGACGTGGCTTATCGTTATTTCTCCACCGCCAAGCGCAAATTCATCATTGCCGACACCCCTGGCCATGAGCAGTACACCCGCAACATGGCCACCGGTGCATCGACCTGTGACCTGGCGATCATTCTGGTGGATGCCCGTTACGGCGTGCAGACCCAGACCCGTCGCCACAGCTTTATTGCTTCGTTGCTGGGCATCAAGCATATCGTCGTGGCCATCAACAAGATGGACCTCAAGGGTTTCGACGAGGGTGTGTTCGAGTCGATCAAGGCCGACTACCTGAAGTTCGCCGAAGGCTTGAAGATGAAGCCTACCAGCCTGCACTTTGTGCCGATGTCCGCCCTTAAAGGCGACAACGTGGTGAACAAGTCCGAGCGCTCGCCGTGGTACACCGGCCAGTCGCTGATGGAAATCCTCGAAACCGTGGAAGTGGCGGCCGACCGCAACCTCACCGACCTGCGCTTCCCGGTGCAGTACGTGAACCGTCCGAACCTGAACTTCCGTGGTTTTGCCGGTACCCTGGCCAGCGGCATCGTGCACAAGGGCGATGAAATCGTCGTATTGCCGTCGGGCAAGAGCAGCCGGGTCAAATCCATCGTCACCTTTGAAGGTGAGCTGGAACACGCAGGCCCGGGCCAGGCAGTTACGCTGACCATGGAAGACGAGATCGACATCTCCCGTGGCGACCTGTTGGTGCATGCCGACAATGTGCCGCTGGTGACTGACAACTTCGAAGCCATGCTGGTGTGGATGGCTGAAGAGCCGATGCTGCCGGGCAAGAAGTACGACATCAAGCGCGCCACCAGCTATGTACCGGGTTCGATTGCCAGCATCATCAACAAGGTCGATGTGAACACCCTGGAAGAGGGCCCGGCCAGCGCCTTGCAACTGAACGAGATCGGCAAGGTCAAGATCAGCCTCGATGCACCGATCGCCCTGGACGGCTACGCCAGCAACCGCACCACCGGTTCGTTTATCATCATCGACCGTTTGACCAATGGCACTGTCGGTGCCGGGATGATCGTTGCGCAGCCGTTGAGTCATGGCAGCGCGACCCATCATGGCAAGCTGGCGCATGTGGCGGTTGAAGAGCGTGCCCAGCGCTTTGGCCAGCAGCCAGCCACAGTGCTGTTCAGCGGCCTGTCCGGCGCCGGCAAGAGCACCCTGGCCTATGCAGTTGAGCGCAAGCTGTTCGACATGGGCCGTGCGGTGTTTGTACTCGATGGTCAGAACCTGCGCCATGACCTGAACAAGGGGCTGCCACAGGATCGTGCCGGTCGTACGGAAAACTGGCGTCGTGCCGCTCACGTGGCGCGTCAGTTTAACGAAGCGGGCTTGCTGACATTGGCCGCGTTCGTGGCACCGGATGCCGAAGGCCGTGAACAGGCGAAGGCGCTGATCGGCAGCGACCGTCTGCTTACCGTGTATGTGCAGGCATCCCCGGCCGTATGCGCCGAGCGAGACCCGCAAGGTTTGTATGCGGCGGGTGGCGACAATATTCCGGGTGAGTCCTTCCCGTATGACGTGCCGTTGAATGCCGACCTGGTGGTCGACACGCAAACGCTGTCACTGGAAGAAAGCGTCAAGCAGGTGCTGGACCTGTTGCGTCAACGCGGCGCAATTTAAGCCGCACTAAAAAGCCCGCCACCGAGTGATCGGTGGCGGGCTTTTTGTTGGGCGCTGTATTTTCCCCTCACCCCAGCCCTCTCCCGAGGGAGAGGGAGCTGATTTGTGGTGTTGTACAGGTCTGCTTTTGCCTTTAGTCCCCTCTCCCTTTGGGAGAGGGTTAGGGTAGGTTTTTGATCTTCTTCACTGTGCCGGATAGTCCCGATGCAACTGCTCCAGCAAGCGGTCCTTCTCTTCCCAGAGCTGGTTGATCCAGCCCTGGAACGCCAGGCGGTACTCCGGGTCCTGGTCGTAGTTCTTGCCCAGGAATTCATCGGGTATTTGCAGCTCTTCAAACACCACGACTACGTCCTTCACATTGCCGCACAACAAGTCCCAGTACCCCGGACGCCCGCCCGGGTAGTGGATGGTCACGTTGACGATTGATTTCAGCTGTTCGCCCATCGCGTCCAGGACGAAGGCGATACCGCCGGCCTTGGGCTTGAGCAGGTAGCGAAACGGCGAGTTCTGTTGCGCATGCTTGGCTTCGGTGAAGCGCGTGCCTTCGACGAAGTTGAAGATGCCCACCGACTGGTTCTTGAATTTGGCGCAGGTCTTGCGCGTAGTTGCCAGGTCAGCGCCTTTCTTTTCCGGGTGCCTGGCCAGGTACGCCTTCGAATAGCGTTTCATAAACGGAAAGCCCAGTGCCCACCACGCCAGGCCAATCACCGGAACCCAGATCAGTTCCTGTTTAAGGAAGAACTTCAGCGGACGGATGCGTTTGTTAAGCACATATTGAAGCACCATGATGTCAACCCAGCTCTGGTGGTTGCTGGTCACCAGATACGAGTGCTCATAGTCCAGCCCTTCAAGGCCTTTGATATGCCAGCGGGTCTTGCGTATCAGGTCCATCCAGCGGTTGTTGTTGCCGACCCAGGCTTCGTGGATCCGGCGCATCAATTCGTCGGTCAGCCGTTGCGCCGCCGGGAACGGCAGGCACAGCTTGAAAATCGCGACGATAAACAACGGCGTGCAACACAGGATGGTGTTGATCGCCAGCAGCAGTGAAGCGATGACGCCGCGTATCGGCGCAGGCAGAAAGTCCAGCATTTACACATCCATAGGTCGGTTGGCGGCTTGAATCGCCGTAAGGGCGATGGTGTAGACGATATCGTCCACTTGTGCGCCGCGAGGCAGATCGTTTACCGGTTTGCGCAGGCCCTGCAGCATCGGCCCCAGGCTGACGCAGTCAGCGCTGCGCTGTACGGCTTTGTGCGTGGTGTTGCCGGTATTGAGGTCGGGGAACACAAATACCGTGGCCCGGCCCGCCACCTGGCTGTTGGGCGCCAGTTGCCTGGCCACCACTTCGTTGGCTGCTGCGTCGTATTGCAACGGGCCGTCGATCAGCAGCGCATGTTGCGCTTCGTGCGCCAGCAGGGTGGCTTCGCGAACTTTTTCGACTTCTTCACCACTGGCCGATTCGCCGCTGGAATAGCTGATCATGGCTACCCGTGGCGTGATGCCGAAGGCAGCGGCAGAGTCGGCACTTTGCAGGGCGATCTCAGCCAGTTCACTGGCGCTGGGGTGCGGGTTCATGACGCAGTCGCCATACACCAGCACCTGCTCGGGGAACAGCATAAAGAACACCGATGACACCAGCGTACAGCCCGGGGCGGTTTTGATCAGTTGCAGGGCAGGGCGGATGGTGTTGGCGGTGGAATGAATCACCCCGGATACCAGACCGTCGACCTCATCCAGAGCCAGCATCATGGTGCCAATCACTACCGGGTCTTCCAGTTGTTGCTCGGCCATCGGCGCGTTGAGGCTTTTGGTTTTGCGCAGGGCCACCATCGGTTCGACGTACCGGCCGCGGATCAGGTCCGGGTCAAGAATCTCCAGTCCTTCGGGCAGTTCAAAACCGTGGGCCTTGGCCACTGCCTGGACTTCTTCGGGCTTGGCCAGCAATACACAACGGGCGATACCGCGTGCCTGGCAAATGGCCGCAGCCTGTACGGTCAGGGGTTCGCTGCCTTCGGGCAGGACAATGCGCTTGTTGGCCTGCTGGGCACGCTGGATCAACTGATAGCGAAAAACTGCAGGGGTGAGGCGCATTTCGCGGGGTGTACCGCAGCGCTGGTGCAGCCAGTGGGCATCGAGGTGGCTGGCGACGAAATCAGTGATGATTTCCGCGCGCTCGCGGTCATCGATGGGAATTTCCTTGTTCAGGCCGTTGAGACGGTTGGCGGTGTCGTACGAGCCGGTACTCACCGACAGCACCGGCAGCCCGGCCTGCAGGGCGCCACGGCAGAGTTCCATCAGGCGTGGGTCGGGCTGGGTGTCGCTGGTCAGCAGCAGGCCGGCCAGCGGGACGCCGTTCATGGCAGCGAGGCTCACGGCCAGGATAATGTCGTCGCGATCTCCCGGGGTAACCACCAGCACGCCCGGTTTGAGCAGTTGCAGGGTGTTGAGCACCGTGCGTGCGCAGAGGATGATTTTCGACATGCGACGGGTTTCATAGTCCCCGGCATTGAGCACCTGGGCTCCCAGCAATTCGGCCACATCGCGGGTGCGTGGAGCATTCAGCTCGGGCTGAAAGGGAATGCAGCCCAGTAACTTGAAATCACCACTGCGCAGCAGCGGCGAATGCTCTTTGAGGCGTGCCGCAAAAGCGTCCATGCTTTCGTCGGTGCGCACCTTGTTGAGGATCACGCCCAGCACTTTCGGGTCTTTTGGCCCGCCAAACAGCTGGGCCTGCAACTCCACCCGACCCGACAGCTCGGTCAGCACTTCGTTTTCCGGGGCCGAGACCAGGATCACTTCAGCATCCAGGCTCTTGGCCAGGTGCAGGTTGACCCGTGCCGCGTAGCTGGCCGTGCGGGTGGGCACCATGCCTTCGACAATCAGCACGTCCTTGCCGATGGCCGCTTGTTGATAGAGGTTGATGATTTCTTCGAGCAACTCATCCAGCTGGCCGTCACCCAGCATGCGCTCGACATGGGCCAGGCCCAGTGGGGTAGGCGGCTTGAGGCCGTGGGTGCGGGCCACCAGTTCAGTGGAGCGCTCCGGCCCCAAATCCCCCGGGTGCGGCTGGGCAATGGGCTTGAAAAACCCGACTTTAAGCCCGGCGCGCTCAAGAGTGCGAACCAGGCCCAGGCTAATGGATGTCAGACCCACACCAAAATCGGTGGGCGCGATAAAGAAAGTTTGCATGCGAGCTTCCTGACGTGGCAGTGCAAGGGCAACACCCTTTAAACGGGGCTTGTGCCTGAATCAATTGCCAAGATTAGCGCTATCCGCCTCTTGAGCACACCAGCCACAGGCAAAGGGCTGGCCTATTTTGGCCTGGCGTTGCCCGGGATCAAGCACCCACGGCCGGGATTGCCAGGGCGGTTGATGGCGCTGGTGCTGTGTGTGGCCACAGGAGAGCACGGCAACCCAGTGCTGCTCCTCATCCTGACGCCAGCCAATGATCGTTGAAGTTTTCAAAATTATCCGTTGGTCTTGGTTGTGTTCGCTTTCGGGCGATTGCTTGGTTAAACTTGCGAACTCATTATTTTTTGCAAAAGGTCTCGCCCCATGACGATCGCCGCTAACAAGGCTGTCTCCATCGACTATACCCTGACCAACGACGCTGGTGAGGTCATCGACAGCTCCGCCGGCGGCGCGCCGCTGGTTTACCTGCAAGGCGCTGGCAACATCATCCCGGGTCTGGAAAAGGCTCTGGTTGGCAAGGCCGTCGGTGACGAGCTGGACGTTACCGTTGAGCCGGAAGACGCGTACGGCGAGTACTCCGCCGAACTGGTCAGCACCTTGAGCAGCAGCATGTTCGAAGGCGTTGACCAACTGGAAGTTGGCATGCAGTTCCACGCTTCGGCGCCGGACGGCCAAATGCAGATCGTGACCATCCGTGACCTGGACGGCGACGACGTGACTGTAGACGGTAACCACCCACTGGCTGGTCAGCGTCTGAACTTCAAGGTCAAGGTTGTGGCCATCCGTGACGCGAGCGAAGAAGAAATCGCTCACGGCCACGTACACGGTGAAGGCGGTCATCAGCACTGACAAGTGCTGCTACGCTCACATGAGAGCTAGCCAGGAAAGGCGCCTACGGGCGCCTTTTTGCATCCTGGATTATGAGGGCAATCGGCAGGCTGAACGATTGTTTGAATGTGGATACGGGAATTTTTGGAGTCCGTCATGAGTGCATTTCACGAACTTACCCTGGACGCGCTGGATGGCAAGCCGCTGCCGCTGGAGACTTTTAAAGGCAAAGTGGTGCTGGTAGTGAATGTCGCCTCCAAGTGCGGTTTGACCCCTCAGTACGCAGCCCTGGAAAACCTCTACCAGCAATTCAAGGGCAAGGGCTTCAGCGTTCTAGGCGTGCCATGCAATCAGTTCGCCGGGCAGGAACCGGGGAGCGAGCAGGATATCCAGGCGTTTTGCAGCCTCAACTACGGCGTCACTTTCCCTCTGAGCAGCAAGCTTGAGGTCAACGGGCCTGACCGCCATCAGCTTTATCGGTTGCTGGCAGGCGAGGGCGCCGAATTTGAAGGGGAAATTACCTGGAACTTCGAGAAGTTTCTGGTTGGCAAGGATGGCCGGGTATTGGTGCGTTTCTCACCGCGTACCGCCCCAGACGATGCCACGGTCATTCAGGCCATTGAGAAGTCCCTGGCCTAAGGCTTTTTTACGGTCATCGGAACCGGCACCGGGGCTGCGTATTCGCGGCCCTGGCGAGCCTGCTGCAACTGGTTTTCGAACTGCTCGACAATCCCCGTCCAGCTTTGCCGACTGGCATGGCGACGGGCATTGAGGCGCAGGGTGCGCAAGGTTTCCGGGTCATCAAGCAGCCAGCAGGCGGCTTCGATCCAGGCGTATTCATCCCCCGGCATGGCCAGTACGCCGTTGTAGCCATGACGAATATGCAAGCCGGCAGCAGCCTCGTCATAGGCCACCACTCCCAGGCCTGAAGCCTGGGCTTCGAGCACCACGTTGCCGAAAGTTTCGCTCAGGCTGGGAAACAAAAACACATCACCGGATGCGTAATGGCACGCTAGCGCTTCGCCAGACTGCTGCCCGCAAAAAATGGCCTCAGGCAACGAGGCTTCCAGTGAGGCACGTTTTGAGCCGTTGCCCACCACGATCAATTTGAAGCGGCGTGCGGGATAACGGGCTTGTAGTTCATCGAAACAGCGCTTGAGTGCGTCCAGATTTTTTTCCGGTGCCAAGCGTCCTACATACAACAGGGCAATATCGTTTTCTCTGAGCCCCCAACTCTGGCGCAAGGCATTCTGACGTTTTGCCGGGCTGAACAGCTGGCTATCGACGCCACGGGGCAGCAGCTCCAGGCGTTCAAAATGCCTGCGCTCAAGCTCGACGCGTTGGCTGGCACTGGGCACCAGTGTCATTGCCGAGCGGTTGTGAAACCCGCGCAGGTAGTGAGTCAGCGCCCGGGTAAACAGGGTCAGGCCATGCTGGCGCAAGTACTGCTGAAAATTGGTATGAAAGCCGGTGACCGCGGTAATGCCGAGGCGTCGGGCAACCCTGAGTGCGCACAGCCCCAGGGGCCCCTCTGTGGCGATATAAACCACGTCAGGGGGGTGCTGGCACCAGCGCCTGGTCAGGCGATGGGTGGAGGTCAGGCCCCATTGCAGGCCGGGATAACCGGGCAGCGGCCAACCGCGGCAGAGCATCAGGTCGTCGCTGCTGCGCTGATTGCCATCGGCGCTCTGGCGTGGGCGTATCAGTTGCACGCGGTGGTTGCGGGCGCGCAAGCCATCGCACAGGTGGCCAAGGGTATTGGCCACGCCATTGATTTCAGGGGCGAAGGTTTCGGTAACAAGTGCGATATGAAGGGCTGTGGTCATGACCCCAGTGTGCGTTGGGGTCATGACGTCAATGTGTCACGGTGATGATGGAATGATGAAGTCAGCGGCTGCGGTTGGCGGCTGCCAGCGCTTCATCGCCACGCTCGCGCACCCAGAACAGGGTTGCACCGGCAACGGCTGCGGGCATCATCAGGATATTGACCACCGGGATCAGCAGCACCAGATAGACGATGCCGCCAAAACTCATGCTCTGCCAGCGTTTTTCGCGCAGCCAGGCGAGCATCTCGTTCCAGCCCAGCTTGTGGTTGTCGGCCGGGTAGTCGATGTACTGGATGGCCATCATCCAGATCCCGAACAGCAGCCACAGCGGTGCCGCGATCAGGTTGAGCACCGGAATAAACGAGAGGATCAGCAGGGCAATGGCCCGCGGCAGAAAGTAGCCCAGCTTGCGCATTTCACGGGCCAGGGTGCGCGGCACCATGGCGGCCAGTTCGCCCCAGCTGAACGGTGGCGAATTATCGACCCCGCGCACCACGGCTTCGACCTTCTCCGAGAGAAAACCGTTAAATGGCGCGGCGATGATGTTGGCCAGCATGGTGAAGGTGAAAAACACCATCAACGCCACCAGCACCACGAACAGTGGCCACAACACGTAGTTGAGGAAACCGAGCCAGTTGGGCAGGGTCGGCATCAAGGTATCGACCCAGAGGCTGAACTGATGCCCGGCGAAATAAATCAATCCGACGAACAGCACCAGATTGATCAGTAACGGCAGCAGCACGAACAGGCGCAAGCCAGGGCTGAGGATCAACTTAAGGCCTTCACGCAGGTACTGCGGGCCAGAGAGAACAGGGGCGGGCATAGCGTGCTCCGAACAGTGGAAAACCGGGCGACCTTAGCGGCTTTGTCCGCAGGACGAAAGCCTTGTCGCAGTATCGACAATAACTGTAACAAAGCCGTCTAAAATCGACTTCGACTACATAGAGACCTGCTATGAGCTGGATTGTTAATGCGTATTTCCTTACTCTCTGCGGCCTCTATATGCTTCACCCATATTTTTCAGGATCTGCGCGTTGCAGGCATAGCCTGGGCAGGTTTACGGTTTCTTTTTATTCCAGCCGGTAAAGCGGCGTTCCGACCCGGTTTCAATGCGGGCGGTCATAGGAGTGAGTCATGTCTGAAGTACGTCATTCGCGTGTGATTATTCTGGGTTCCGGCCCTGCCGGTTACAGCGCCGCTGTCTATGCGGCCCGCGCCAACCTCAAACCACTGCTGATCACGGGCATGCAGGCTGGCGGTCAACTGACCACCACCACCGAAGTCGACAACTGGCCCGGTGATGTTCACGGCCTGACCGGCCCGGCCTTGATGGAACGCATGCGTGAGCATGCGGAGCGTTTCGAGACGGAAATCATTTTCGACCACATCAATGAAGTGGACCTGAAAAATCGTCCGTTCACCCTCAAGGGTGACAGCGGTACATTCACCTGCGACGCACTGATCATCGCTACCGGCGCCAGCGCCCGTTATCTGGGCTTGCCGTCGGAAGAAGCATTCATGGGCAAAGGCGTTTCTGCCTGTGCGACCTGTGACGGTTTCTTCTACCGCAACAAACCTGTTGCCGTAGTGGGTGGTGGTAACACCGCGGTTGAAGAGGCCCTGTACCTGGCCAATATCGCCAGCAAAGTAACCCTGGTTCACCGTCGCGAAACCTTCCGCGCCGAGAAGATCCTGATCGACAAGCTGCACGCCCGTGTTGCTGAAGGCAAGATCGAACTCAAGCTGAATGCGACCCTGGACGAAGTGCTGGGCGACAACATGGGTGTGACCGGTGCGCGCCTGAAGAACAACGACGGCAGCTTTGACGAGCTGAAAGTCGATGGCGTATTTATCGCCATCGGCCACACACCGAACACTTCGTTGTTCGAAGGCCAGCTTGAGCTTAAAGACGGCTACATGGTTGTGCAGGGCGGCCGTGAAGGCAACGCTACTGCGACCAGCGTTGAAGGCGTGTTTGCTGCGGGCGACGTGGCGGACCACGTTTATCGTCAGGCCATCACCTCGGCTGGCGCCGGTTGCATGGCAGCGCTGGACACCGAGCGCTACCTGGACGGCCTGCAGAACGCCCAGTTCTGATAGCCTGCTTCAACAAAAAAACCGGCCTTGGCCGGTTTTTTTGTGTCTGCCCTGTGGGAGCGGGCTTGCTCGCGATGGGATCGCAGCGGTGTAACTGAAAAAAATCGGCGCCTGCATCGCGAGCAAGC
The DNA here is from genome assembly GCF_009600105.1 of Pseudomonas sp. FSL R10-0056. Taxonomy (NCBI): domain Bacteria; kingdom Pseudomonadati; phylum Pseudomonadota; class Gammaproteobacteria; order Pseudomonadales; family Pseudomonadaceae; genus Pseudomonas; species Pseudomonas sp. FSL R10-0056. The sequence continues at coordinate 25,654 of NZ_WIWL01000182.1, read as the reverse complement.
CCGCTCCCACGATGAGTTGCAGTATTACGCCTTGCGCGTAAGCGGCTGGGCTTCGAACTTGACCCCGGCCAGGCCGTGGGCAATCAGTGCGCGAATGTTGCTGTGGTCTGTGCCTTCAGGCGTGGCCAGTACCGAGCGGTAGTGTTCGCCGAAAGCCAGCAGGGTTTCCTGGTCGCTCAAACCTTCCAGCAGGGCCAGGCCCAGGGTCTTGCACGAACCTTCATTTTGCCCTGCAGCGTTTTCCACACCGCCGTTGATGAAGCTCTGAGGCTGGTAATCGTAGTGCGCGCCAATAAACGCCAGGGTATCGGCAAAAACGTGCTCGCCGCTGTTGAGGCTGGCGCGCAGGGTGTTCAAATCAGTCATGCTTTTTTCCTTGGGTGAACGCCGCCGTCTGTTCGGCGCTGGCTTCTTTCTGGTACTGGGCTTTCCACTCGGCATACGGCATGCCGTAGACCACTTCGCGTGCATCATCGAGGCTGATGGCGATCTGGCGCTCGTCTGCTGCGGCCTTGTACCACTTGGACAGGCAATTGCGGCAAAAACCCGAGAGGTTCATCAGGTCTATGTTTTGCACGTCCTTGCGGCTGTCCAGGTGCGCGACAAGGCGGCGAAAGGCGGCTGCCTCCAGTTCAAGCTGTTCTTGAGGTGTCATGGGGTTCACCGGGGTTATGAGGTTGCAGTCTGACGGCTCGCCGCCAGTGTAATCGACACCGATTCGGCAAAGCGCAGCGCGTGCGGTTTGTCGACTTCGACTTCGGCATACAGTACCGCGTCGTTGGCCATCACCAGATCCAGCAACTCCTGGGTCAGGCGCTCAAGCAGGGCGAAGCGGTTCTCTTCGACATGCTGGATCACGGCCTTGGTGATGGTGCGGTAATTGAGCGCGTGGTCGATATCGTTATCGCGCACCGCCTCCTGCGCCGCGTAGAGGATGGTGAGGTTGATCAACACATCCTGCTTGTTGAGGATTTCTTCCTCATTGATGCCGATATAGGTACGCAGGCACAAGTCCTTGACGCGAATACGGGCCATTCCTGGCTGAAGTTGTGGCATTACGACTTGCTCCGTCCAATCAGTTGCAAGAACTCCATGCGGGTGCTCGGTTCGCGGAAGGCGCCGAGCATGACCGAGGTGTTCATGGTCGAATTCTGTTTTTCTACGCCGCGCATCATCATGCACATATGCTGGGCTTCGATCACCACGGCCACACCGGCAGCCTGGGTGACGCTTTCGATGGCGTCCGCGATTTCCCGGGTGAGGTTTTCCTGGATCTGCAGGCGCCGGGCAAACATGTCGACAATGCGGGCGATTTTCGACAGCCCCAGTACCTTGCCCGTCGGTATATAGGCCACATGGGCCTTGCCGATAAAGGGCAGCAGGTGATGCTCGCACAATGAGTACAGCTCGATATTGGCCACGATCACCATTTCGTCACTGTCAGAGGCGAAGAGGGCGCCGTTGACGATTTTCTCCACGCTCTGCTCGTAGCCATGACACAGGTATTGCATGGCTTTGGCGGCGCGTTTGGGGGTGTCGAGCAGGCCTTCGCGCTCAGGGTCTTCGCCTAAACCAATAAGAATCTCGCGGTAATGCTCAGGCAGTGATGCGCTCATCTAAGTACTTCCTCGCGGGGCGGCATTATTTTAAATGCCGGCCGCCGTTGACGGTCAGGGTGGTGCCGGTCACATACGGGTTGTCCAGCAGATAGCGCAGGCTGCGGTAAATCACCTCGGCGCCGGGCTCGATGCCCAGCACGGATTTGGCCAGCGCTTGGGTGCGGTACGCCGCATCGTCGTCGGGGTTGAACATCAGCAAGGCCGGGGCGATACCGTTGACTTTGATCTGTGGCGCCAGTTTAGCCGCGAATGACAGGGTCAGGCTGTCGAGCCCGGCTTTGGTTGCGCAATAGGCCATATGCTTGCTGCTGCCCTTGCGTGTTACATCATCGCTGATATGCACAATATCTGCAGGGTTCGAGCGTTTGAGCAGCTCGCTGCAATGCAGGTTGATCAGATATGGCGCGAGCATATGCACGCTGAACATGTGCAAAAAGGCGCTGGTTTCTGTCTGTGGGGTTTCTTCCAGCCAGGCCGAGGCGTTGTGGACAATCGCCCGCAAGCTGTCGGTGTGTATTTTCAGCCGTACGATAAAATCGAGAATGCCGGCTTCGGTCGAAAAGTCGGCAAACAGCGCAATGGCACCCAGGTCGCGGAGAATTTGCACGCCGGGTTTTTCACTGCGATAGGTGAAAATCACCGGATAGCCGTCGGCCAGCAGCTGCTGCGCACAATGCAGGCCAACGCGCTGGCCTGCGCCAGTGATCAGAATCGGTGCGGTAGAAGTGGGCATGACGTACTCGGTGCACAAAAGCCGGAAACAGTCGCGGCGCAATGGCAAAACTATACCAGTGTCCGCGACCTGACGGCCAAGCCCGAGATTAGTGGCGCGGTGTCGCGATAGCGCTGCGCAGGGGTTTGCCTGGGGTGCTGTGCAGCCAACCTGCCAGCAAGTGGGTAGAGAGTGGAATAAACAGGTAAACCATCAGCGGCGTCAGGGCCAGGGTACTGACCAGTACCCGTGGCAACAGGGCTAACTCGCCGAGCAAGGGGGCGCATACAAAGTTGAACAGGAGTGAGACCGGGAAGAACGCCAGCCAGATGGCGACTGCCTGCTTCCAGCGGGGCGGTCTTTGCCCGGTATTGCCAAACCAGCCGTCGATGCCGCTGACCCGGTGCTCGGAAGGGTTGGCGAACAGGTCGCTGCCACGCAGCAACCAGGCCTTGCGCGAGACGGAGTGCTCCCAGGCATGCAAGGTGGATTCGTCGGCAAAGCGGAAGATGATTTGAAATTCGTCGTCGCCCGGTGGCGGCGCCAGAACGCCCGAGCCCAGGTAGCCGGCAAAGTCCGTGGCCAGCTGTTCGCCTTCGTGCAGCCAGGCGATCAGTTCCTGGTAGCGGCCTTTGGCGACACGGCGCGCAACCATCAATGTGACAGGGGAGGTAGACATTGTGTATCTCCATGAGGCTGATGCTGCCCGGGTAGGGCAATCACAAAACACGGCGCCGGGGTGGTGGGCCATGTCCGTAAAAACAAGCAAGGATTGTTCCTGAATACACACAGCGCCGTTTGTGTGAGCGGGCATCACCGCGGCTCACCTGACAGACCGCGTGGCCTGCACCGCGAGCAAGCCCGCTCCCACAGGGTCTGGATTGACGGGTAGAATCCAGTCACCCTTTCTGATTGTTGCCCTGCCGATGCCTGTGATTACTGAACTCGAGCCCATTGCCCAGGCTGATGATTGCCAGGGTCTGTATCCGATCCGGGAAGTGGCCAGGCTGACGGGAATCAACCCGGTAACCCTGCGTGCCTGGGAGCGCCGCTATGGGTTGATCGAACCAAAACGCACCGAAAGTGGGCATCGTCTGTATTCCGTGAGCGATATTGGAACGATTCGTCAGGTCATGGGCTGGCTTGAGCGTGGGGTTTCTGTCAGCAAAGTCGCGCAATTGCTAGCAAGCAACAGTTCCGTCGATGTCCCGGCACCCGCCAGCAGTGAGTACCGCGACTGGCAAACCCGTATTGGCAGCGCCCTCACGGACTTTAACGAACCCGAATTGGAGCGTCTTTACGGGCAGATTTTCTCCAGCTACCCGATTGACGTTGTGTTTCAGGGGATTTTCCTGCCGCTGTGGCAGCAACTGCTTGGGGCCCGGGATACATTTGGCCGTACCAGTGAATGGCTGCTGCTGGACGGCTTCTTGCGCGGTCGGGTACAGCATCGCCTTCAATTGCAGGCCGCTGTTGCCCGCCCGTGCGTGCTGGTGGTGGCGATGCCTGAGTTGTGCCGCGAGCTGGAGTTGCTGGTGGCGGGCTTGCTGCTGACTCGTAATGACCGCGTGGTCAGGGTTGTGGCCATAGGTCAGCCATTGGAAGAGTTGTCACTGGTTTGCCAGAAGCTGGAGCCCCGGGCCGTTGTGCTGTTTGCCAACCATGCATTGAACACGGTCCACCAGCGCAGGCTGACACGCCTGGCACAGACCCTGAATTGCTCGGTGTCGTTGGCAGGTGAGGCCTCGGATGTGGTTCAGGAGGCTTTGGCGAACTCATCCATCGCTTGCCTGGGGAGTGTGTCACGCCTGATCAATCAACGTCTGGATGCTGAACTCAAGGCAACGCCGGGGGGTTGATCAGACGTGCAGGCCCGGGTGCGCCAGGCGGTGTTGTTGCAGGATGTACTGGCGCAGATGCTCGGTTTCGCCCTTGTCGCTCTGGCTTAGGCGGTAGGCATAAAGGCCCGTTTCCGTTTTGCGCTCCAGGGTGCCGCGCAGGTTGATCCGCTCATATCCATCGGGGCTGAACCACTGTGCAAACTGGCGTGGCGGCTGGCTGTCGTGACGCATTTCAATCAGCACGCCTTTGAACGACAGTTCGGTTACCCACAGATGACCTGCCTTGCCGCGGATATTTTCCAGCGGCACCGGCTCGGCCAGTGACAGGCGCCAGGGGCGCGCCTTTGGCCCGTCTTCGAAGATGCTCGGGGCGCCGAGTTGCAGATGCTGGGCATGGAATTCGTCTTCAACCAGGCGCAGCGGAAAACTCATTTGCTGATTGGCAATTTGTGCCTGGATGGTGACCTGTTCATGGGCGGCAAGGCGTGTCAGCAAATCGCGGATTTGCGACATCCCGTTGACCATCAGGCTCGACGAAGCATCCCGTTTATTCAACAGCGGGTTTTGGTGCATCGTTTGGATGAAATCCAGTTCGTCCTGAGTCAAAAGGGCATCGTGCGACATGGATAAAGCTCGAAAAGGTGTCTGAAAAATCGTCACAGCGACTATCAGACCGTAATTTCTACGTTTTGTTTAATCCGCTCGTCGCCTTGAGCGCCTGCAGTTCAGCCTGAACCGAGGCCAGTCGGGCTTCGAGCTGGGCGACCCGCTGCTGGGCCTTTACCTGCAAGGTGACGTCTTTTTGCACGCCAATAAAGTATGTCAGCTTGTCGTTTTCGTTAAACACCGGCGTGATCGACAGTTCATTCCAGAAGTGCGTGCCGTCCTTGCGGTAGTTGCGCAGGATCTGGCGGGTGGGCTGACCGCTGGCAATCGCCTCGCGGATCAATTGCAGGCCCTGCTGGTCACGGTCGCCGGCCTGCAAGAAGCGGCAGTCCTGATAGAGGATGTCGTCGCGGCTGTAGCCGGTGAGGGTTTCAAAGGCGTTGTTTGCATAAATCAGGATGTTGTCTTCACCTTCTTGTTCGGCAACGACAATGCCGTCCTGGGACGCGTCCACCATGCGTTGTAATAAACGGGCGTTGATCATTGAGTGGTTCTCCAGAGAGGCATACAGATGGGCGCATGGTAAGGCATCGCTGCCAGACCTGTTAATATCCCAGGCTTTTAGTCAGCTACAGGATCAGATTGATGAAAGTCGCCATCCTTTCCGGCTCGGTGTACGGCACCGCTGAAGAAGTCGCCCGCAATGCGAAACAACTGCTGACCGATGCCGGTTTTGAGGTTTTGCTCAATACCCGCGCCACTTTGGCCGATCTCCAGGCGTTTGCTCCCGAAGCGCTGCTGGCGGTGACCTCGACCACGGGCATGGGCGAGCTGCCGGACAATCTCGTGCCGCTGTACAGCGCCATCCGTGACCAGTTGCCAGGCGCCTGGCGCGGGCTGCCTGGGGCAGTGATTGCCCTGGGTGATGAAAGTTACGGTGACACGTTTTGTGGCGGTGGTGAGCAAATGCGCGAACTGTTTGCCGAGCTTGGCGTGCGTGAAGTGCTGCCGATGCTGCGTTTGGACTCCAGCGTCACGGTGACTCCGGAGGAAGACTCCGAGCCGTGGATTGCAGAACTGATCAAAACACTGAAGCCGTAACCGGGCGTTCACGCAGCAGCTCAAGCCAGGCCTGGGCTGCCCGTGACAGATACGCGCCATCACGCCAGATAAACGCGATATCCCAGCGCAAGTCATCCGGTGCGAGCAGTTTGAGCCGCACCACCCCGGGGCGCACCAGCCCGCGGGCGACCACACTGGGCAGCAACACTACGCCCTGGCCTGCAGCCACCAATGCCACCAGAAAATCCGCCTGGCCACTGCGCCCGCCTTCGTTGGGGGTAAAGCCTGACTGCTGGCAGGCTTTGAGCACCCGGTCGTTGAGCACAAAGCTGCGCTGGTAGAGCAAAAAGGGCGTATCAGCCAATTGCTCAAGTCTTACGCCAGGCCCCTCGGCCAGCGGATGATCGGCCGGGAGCAGAACATCCAGCGGCTCGTCACAAAACGGCTGATAAGCAAACGCGGGATTATTCGGGGTCAGGCTGCCGCCCAGCTCCAGTTCGCCGCTCAAAACGGCCTGTTCGATATTCAAGCTGCCTTCTTCGAGCAACTGCACCCGGATATTCGGGTAGCGTCGACGGTATTCGGCAAACAGCCCGGCAAACAGGGTGTTGCTGCCCAGCAGCGGCAGGCCCACCCGTAGTTCCCCCCGGGTCATCTGGCTCAGGTCGTCCAGCTCGCTCAACAACTCCCGATGCAAGCGCAGCATGCCTTCGGCCCGCTGCAACACCACATTGCCCGCTGCCGTCAGCCGCACCTGAGAACCCAGGCGGTCGAACAGCGGTGTACCGAGGCTGTGCTCGAGCTGCGCCACTTGTTTGCTCACCGCTGACTGGCTGATATGCAAGCTGTGGGAGGCGGGGGTAAAACCGCCCTGGCGGGCGACTTCGACAAAGGTGCGCAGGTGTTTGAATTCCATTGGCGTGATTCCATTTTGGAATGGCTACAAGTCTGACAATTCGTTTCCGGGATGTTAGCAGGCTCTTTAAACTGGAAACCTGTCTGAAATGGAAACAACATGAAACGCTTCGATGTAAAACGCCTGGGTCGGTTGGTCAGTGAACTGGCCGTTTTGTTGGCGCTGTATTTTCTGGGCTGCCAGCTGGCAACCTGGGGGCACTTGCCGATCCCGGGCGGGGTGGTGGGCATGGCGCTGCTGTTGCTGGCGTTTGCCCTGGGCTGGGTCAGACCGGCGACCCTGCAATTGGGGGCCGGTGTGTTGATGGCCGAAATGCTGTTGTTTTTCATCCCTGCACTCATGAGCCTGCTTGATTACGGTGTAATCGTGCGTGATGAAGGTTGGCGCATCCTGTTGGTCATTGGCGTGAGTACCTTGCTGGTGATGGTGGTGACGGCGTTTACGGTGGAAGCGGTGTGCCGCTGGAGGATGCGTCATGAAGTTTGAACTGATGCCCATGTTCTGGCTGCTGTTCACGCTGTTGACCTACGCCTTCAGCCGCTGGCTGTACCGGCGTACCGGGCGATACCTGTTGTCTCCGCTGATCCTGGTACCGGCCTTGCTGCTAGCCGTGGCCGTGCCGTTGCACACTGCCTATGCTGAATACTCAAGCAATACCCACTGGCTGATGCTGGTTCTGGGGCCGGTAACGGTGGCCTTTGCCGTACCGATCTGGCAGCAACGCAATTTACTGGCCCGTCACTGGGTGGCGTTGCTGCTGGGGATGCTGGCGGGCAGCGCGGCGTCCATTGGCAGTTCGTTCTGGCTGGCCCGGGCGCTGGCGCTGGACATCTCATTGACCATGTCGCTGGTGCCGCGCTCCATCACCACACCGTTTGCCATGCCGCTGGCACAGGATCTGGGTGGCGTACCTGAGCTCACGGCGGTGTTTGTAATGTTCACCGGTGTGTTTGGCGCGTTGCTGGGCGGTATTTTGCTCAAGTGGTTGCCGCTGCGCAGCAGTCTGGCCCGGGGCGCCCTGTTTGGTATCGGCGCTCATGGCGCAGGGGTCAGCCGTGCCCGCGAAGTGGGCAGTGAGGAAGGCTCGGTAGCAGGCTTGGTGATGGTGCTGACCGGCATCCTTAACCTGTTTGCCGCGCCGTTGCTGGCGATGGTGTTCTAGTTCTTAAACCCGCCACATATCCCGCGGGAGCGGGCTTGCTCGCGATTGACTCAACTCGGTCTTACTGGAAAACCGTGTCGATGCCATCGCGAGCAAGCCCGCTCCCACAGATTTTTTCGGGCAGCATAAAAAAGGCCGCTGTAAAACAGCGGCCAAGGAAGACGTTCATCAAGGAGCTACAAATCAACGTCAGGGTAAATCGGGGAGAGCAGAGTCGATGCGACTCGATGCGTGTCCGTGTTGCGAAGTCCGGCAAGCTTAAGGGCTGGCCCGCAGCGGAGTAAGCCCGGTTTGGGACAATCTGTATTACAGCTACGGCAACAGTCCTTGTGCGGTAACTATGTGCCGCACACCTGCTGTCGTCCCGGTGTTGAATGAGCCTTCACACGGACTCTCCAGGTCGACTTGAACCGTGCACGACGCCGGATGGGCCTGGAGCACTGACAGGAGGTTCACCATGACCCGTAATGAAAAACCCGCATCGCCGATCAACAGCTTCAGCCTCAAACCCAGCGCAGAAGTGATCGAGCGCGTGCGCTCGTTTCTTGACGAGCGACTCCAGCCCCAGGGCCTGGATTGCAGAAGCATCTATCTCAATACGGTGAACAACATCGTTGACCAGACCCTGACGTACAGTCAGAGCCTGCTGGGCCTGGGTGTGGATACGCTGGAGTGGGGCGCTGTGCAGGCCCATGATGACTGGGAGTCGGGGGTGTTTTCCCGGTCCTGGACATTCGATGACAGCCTGCGAGTGGATCAACCGTCCATGGCCGACATCGAGCAGATGATGAAAGACCTGCTCGATGAGGCCAAATACGAGTGGATGGTCTAAAACAATGAGCTGTCAGGCTGGCTGATAACCCATCCGCCAACTGATGGCCTGGCTCGCGGCCAACAAGCGTTTGGCTGCGGGCCCGTTTTCATCGGCGTGGAACAGGGAGGTGGGACCAACCACTGTCAGTACGGCCGCCACCTGACCGGTCGCATTGAACACCGGGGCCGACAAGGCATCGACGCCAGGCATCAGCAAACCATGGACGAAGTGCAGGCCGCGCTGGCGGATTTGACTGCAAAGTGCGACGTAGGCTGCAGGTGTTTGCAGCGGATGCACCTGATCAGTCTTGAACTCCAGTTCGCGCAAGTCGGCGGTTTCGCGATCCGGTAAAAAAGCGTTGAACACCAGCCCCGTGGATGAGCTCAGCAATGGCAATACCGAGCCCAGCTGGGTCACCACCGTGACCGCCCGCACCGCCGGCTCGATATGCACCACGGTCGCGCCCTGGTTACCCCACACTGCCAAAAAGCAGGTTTCGTTCAAGTCGTCGCGCAGTTCGGCCAGGGGCAGGCTGGCGACCTTGAGCACATCCATGCTGTTGAGCGCAGCCAGTCCCACACGCAACGCCTCGCGCCCCAAACCGTAATGATTGGTGGCGACATTTTGCTCGGCAAACCCGCTGGCAATCAGTGCCTGTAAATAGCGATGCACCTTGCTCGCGGGCATTTGCACGTGTTCGGCCAGGCGCGACAGCGACGTGGAGGGTGAGAGCTCGGCCAGCGCCTTGAGGATGTCAGTGCCGACCTCGGCCGAACGCACTTTTTGCTTGCCGGTGCTGTCGTTGCTGCTGCGGGGCTTTTCCATGGAAGTGTTTATATCTCGGGACGAATGGGCGTCTTTATAGCTTGACGCTTGTTACCAATCAAATTACGTTATGCGTAATTGAATTACGATAAAAATAACGCAGCGACGCGCAAATGCCTTCAGCGCAGGGCGCAGTCATCTGCCTTCTCCATGCTGGAGGCTCCATGAACGTCGATTCGCCTTTGTCAGGTCTTGGCTATCTGTCCGGGTTTGGCAACGAATTCAGCAGCGAAGCATTGCCCGGCGCCCTGCCGGTGGGTCAGAACTCCCCGCAAAAAGCCCCCTACGGTCTGTACGCCGAATTGTTTTCCGGAACTGCGTTCACCATGGTGCGCAGCGAGGCGCGGCGTACGTGGATGTACCGCATCCAGCCGTCAGCCAACCATCCGGCGTTCGTCAAACTGGAGCGGCAACTGGCTGGTGGCCCGTTGGGCCCGGTGACGCCGAATCGCTTGCGCTGGAACCCGCTGCCGATTCCTGCGGAGGCTACGGATTTTATCGACGGTCTGGTGGGCATGGTGGCCAATGGCGGGTCGGATAAACCCTCGGGCATCAGCATTTACCATTACTGCGCCAATACTTCGATGCAGCGGGTGTTTTTCAATGCCGACGGCGAAATGTTGCTGGTTCCAGAGTCGGGGCGTTTGCGCATTTGTACCGAACTGGGGCGTCTGGATCTGCAGCCTCTGGAGATCGCGGTCATCCCTCGCGGTCTCAAGTTTCGTGTCGAGTTGCTTGACCCGCAGGCCCGCGGCTATGTTGCCGAGAACCATGGTGCACCGCTGCGCCTGCCTGATCTGGGGCCGATTGGCAGTAATGGCCTGGCCAACCCTCGCGACTTTCTGACTCCGCTCGCCCACTACGAAGACGGTGCGCTCCCTACGCAACTGGTGCAAAAATTTCTTGGTGAGTTGTGGGGCTGCGAGCTGGATCATTCGCCGCTCAACGTAGTGGCCTGGCATGGCAACAACGTGCCGTACAAATACGATCTGCGCCGCTTCAACACCATCGGCACTGTCAGCTTCGATCATCCCGATCCATCGATTTTTACTGTTTTGACTTCGCCTACCAGCGTACCGGGACTGGCCAACCTCGATTTCGTGATTTTCCCGCCGCGCTGGATGGTGGCTGAAAACACTTTCCGGCCACCCTGGTTCCACCGCAACCTGATGAACGAATTCATGGGCCTGATCCAGGGCAGTTACGATGCCAAGGCCGAAGGCTTCCTGCCCGGCGGTGCATCGCTGCACAGCTGCATGAGCGCCCACGGGCCGGACGGCGAAACCTGTACCAAAGCCATTGCGGCCGAGCTGCAACCCAGCAAGATCGAAAACACCATGGCCTTTATGTTCGAAACCAGCCAGGTGTTGCGCCCCAGCCGGTTCGCCCTGGAGTGCCCGCAGCTGCAATCGAACTACGACGCTTGCTGGGCCACGCTGCCCGTGACCTTCACCCCGAACCGGAGATAACCCATGACCCAGTCCACTTTGACCCGCAGCTGGATCGCCTCCGCCAACGGCCACAGCGACTTCCCCCTGCAAAACCTGCCCATGGGCATTTTCAGCATTGATGGCTCGGCGCCACGTAGCGGGGTGGCTATTGGCGATGCCATTTTCGACCTGGAAGCCGGGCTGGCAGCGGGGCTGTTTGAAGGTCAGGCCAAGATAGCCGTAGAGGCTTCGTTGGGCGGGGCGTTGAATAGCTACTTTGCCCTGGATCGGGGCGCCCGAGTTGCCCTGCGCGAGCGTTTGCAGGAACTGCTGGGGGAGGGCAGTTCCCTGCGCGGCAAAATCGAAGCCCAGGGTTCCCGCCTGCTGCCACTGGCAGCTGATTGCCAGATGCACCTGCCGGCCAAAATCGGCGACTACACCGACTTTTATGTGGGCATTGAGCACGCCAAAAACGTCGGCAAGCTGTTCCGCCCGGACAACCCGCTGCTGCCCAACTACAAGTATGTGCCGATTGGCTATCACGGGCGCGCCTCGACCATTCGCCCGTCCGGTGCCGAAGTTCGGCGTCCTAAAGGCCAGACCTTGCCTGCCGGGCAGACCGAGCCAACCTTTGGCCCGTGCGCCCGCCTGGACTACGAACTGGAACTGGGCATCTGGGTTGGCAAAGGCAATGACATGGGCGATGCCATCCCGGTCAGCGAAGCTGCAGAGCGCATTGCCGGCTTCTGCCTGCTCAATGACTGGTCGGCACGGGACATCCAGGCCTGGGAATACCAGCCGCTGGGCCCGTTTCTGTCCAAAAGCTTTATCACCAGTATCTCGCCGTGGGTGGTGAGTGCCGAGGCGCTGGAACCATTCCGTCGCGCGCAACCGGCCCGTCCTGAGGGTGATCCACAGCCACTGGCTTACCTGCTCGATACCAGGGATCAGGCCAATGGCGCGCTGGATATCGAACTTGAAGTGCTGCTGCTGACCGAGGCGATGCGTGAGCAGAACCTGCCAGCCCATCGTCTGGGCTTGAGCAACAGCCTGAACATGTACTGGACCGCGGCCCAACTGGTGGCTCACCACAGCGTCAACGGCTGCCAGTTGCAGTCCGGTGACCTGTTCGGTTCGGGCACCTTGTCGGGCCCGGCCCGTTCGCAACTGGGCAGCCTGCTGGAAATCACCGAGGGCGGTAAACACCCGATAGAACTGGCTTCAGGCGAAGTGCGTAAATTTCTGGAGGATGGTGACGAAATCATCCTGCGTGCCCGCTGCGCCCGTGAAGGCCATGTTTCCATCGGTTTTGGCGAGTGCCGGGGCAAGGTTGTTGCCGCGCGCTAAAAGGAGCGGGTCATGGAACTCTTCACCTATTACCGCTCAACCTCGTCTTACCGGGTGCGTATCGCGCTGGCCCTGAAAGGGCTGGATTATCAGGCGGTGCCGGTCAATCTGCTCGTACCGGCTGGCGGTGAACACCGTCAGCCGGCGTATCTGGCCATCAACCCGCAGGGCCGCGTGCCGGCCTTGCCTACCGATGAAGGCTGCGTCTTGACCCAGTCGCCAGCAATCATCGAGTACCTTGAAGAGCGCTATCCCCAGGTGGCGCTGCTGTCCGCTGACCTCGCCACCCGCGCTCATGAACGGGGGGTAGCGGCTCTGGTTGCTTGTGATATCCACCCGTTGCACAACGTCAGCGTGCTCAATCGACTGCGCCAGTTGGGGCAGGATGAGGAGCAGGTGGTGGAGTGGATCGGTCACTGGATCGGCCAAGGACTGGCAGCCATCGAGCAGTTGATCGGTGACGAAGGTTACTGCTTTGGCGCGCAGCCCGGGTTGGCGGATGTGTATTTGATCCCTCAGCTGTACGCGGCGCAGCGTTTTGGCGTGCCAATGGCGGCGTACCCGCGCATTGCCCGAGTGGCAGCGCTGGCTGAGCAACACCCGGCCTTTATCCTGGCGCATCCGGCCAATCAGCCTGACACGCCTGCCTGACTTCACTCTGTGTGTGGGAGCGGGCTTGCTCGCGATCGAATCAACGCGGTCTTGCGTAATAACCGCATTGCCTGCATCGCGAGCAAGCCCGCTCCCACAGAACCCTATCCCGCCGGGATATGTCCGAAACCCTGAAAACCGCGCAGGCTTATTCCTGAGCTCTTCAACGAATTTTCTGGCGCCACCTATACTGGCGTTTACCCATAATCGTTCGAGGGCCTGATGATGTTTGCTCTTATGCAAAGCGCTCAGCTCGAGTCGCTGCACCTTAGTGTAGACCCCGTTACAGGCCTTAAAGCCGTGATAGCCATCCACAACACTCGTCTGGGGCCGGCGCTGGGGGGCTGTCGTTATCTTGCTTACCCCAATGACGAAAGTGCAGTCGGTGATGCCATCCGCCTGGCCCAAGACATGAGCTACAAAGCCGCGCTGGCAGGGCTGGCTGTTGGAGGGGGGCAGGCGGTGGTGGTGCGTGCGGCCCACGTTGATAGTCGCGCGGCGCTGTTTGAGGCTTTTGGTCGCTGTGTGGTCCAACTGGACGGGCGCTATATCACGGCAATTGACAGCGGCACCTCCACTGCCGATATGGATTGCATTGCTCAGCACACCCGGCATGTCACCAGCACCACTGCTGCGGGGGATCCTTCGCCGCATACGGCCATGGGGGTTTTTGCCGGCATTCGCAGCACCGCATCGTCGCGATTGGGTAGCGACAACCTCGAAGGTTTGCGGGTGGCGGTGCAGGGCCTGGGCAAAGTGGGTTACGCGCTGGCCGAACAGCTGCATGCTGCGGGCGCCGAATTGCTGGTCTGCGATACCGACCCCGGCAAAGTGCGCCTGGCCATGGAACAACTGGGGGCGCACCCGATTGCCTGCGAAGCCTTGCTCAGCACACCCTGCGATATCCTTGCGCCGTGTGGTCTGGGCGGCGTATTGAACTGGCACAGCGTCGCGCAACTGCGCTGCTCGGCTGTGGCCGGGTGTGCCAATAACCAGCTGACCAATCTACAAGTGGCCGATCAGCTCGAGCGGCGGGGGATTTTGTATGCCCCGGATTACGTCATCAATTCCGGCGGGCTGATCTATATGGCCCTGACCCATGAAGGTGCCGCCCCCGAGGCCATCAACCAGCAGTTGCTGCAGATCAGTCAGCGCCTGACCGGCATCTATGCTCACGCCCAGGCCGAAAAGCGTTCACCGGCACGGGTTTCGGACGAGCTGGCTCATCAATTGTTGTACCCCAAGGACTGAACACAGGCCAGGTCCAGTTCCGGGCCTTCCATGGCAAAGCGTGTTTCAAACTCTTCCAACCCCGCATGCACCTGTTGCAACGCTTCGATCTGATTCATTACGGCGTGTTTTTTGCGGGCGATGGCGTTGCTCACGACCTCCCATGGCAGCGTCTGGCCGCGGTGTTGATCAAGGATGGCCTGCATTTCCTTGAGCTTGAAGCCCAGCTGTTGCGCGCATTTGATAAATGTTAGCAGTTCAACGCTTTGCTCGCTGTAGATGCGATAAGCGCCACGGCGTTGCGGTGCAGGTAACAGGCCGATTTCTTCGTAGTGGCGAATGCTTTTGACGGTGGTGCCCGACAATTGGGCGGCTTTGCCGATGTACATGAAAAGTCCTTTTAATCGCCGCCCGCCGAATTATCGAGTGGCGAGCTTGCGTGCCTCTAGAAGCCAGGCGTCTCTTTGATGAGGCGTGGCGTTCAGGATGGGGCCAAACGTCAGGGTGGCGGTGGGTTTTATGCCACAGAACGCCAGTGTGGTTTTGCGTATCTGATGCAACCCCGGCATGCGGTACACCCATCTGTAGTACCACGGCGGGGTGTCCATCGTCACCAGCAGGTGCGCGCTGCGGCCTTTCAGTAGCTTGTCGGGGAAAGCCTTGCCCTTGCGGTATTGAAAGGCAAAACCGGGCAGCAGGATGCGATCGAAAAAGCCTTTGAGCAATGCGGGGATTCCGCCCCACCAGATCGGGTAGACCAGCACCAGGTGTTCGGCCCAGAGGATGTTGGCCTGGGCGTGGAGCAGGTCAGGCTCCAGTGCCTGGACCTCCTGATAGCCTTCGCGCAGCACCGGGTCGAAGCGCAGGGCGCCCAGGCGCATGATGCGTACTTCATGGCTGGCATCCTTGGCGGCAGCTATGTAGCTGTCTGCCAGTGCGCTACAGAAACTGTTCGTGCCGGGGTGACCGAGAATCACCAGTACTCGCTTGCTCATCATGACGCCAACCTCAAAGGGGGCCTTTGAGGGTAGAGGCTGCCCCGTAGGGGAGAGTCAAGCGAGAACCGGGGGCGATTACTCGCTGTCGACCAGCAACTCGGACAGGGCGTCCGGCTGGCTCTTGAAGGCCTTGGCAAACACATCGCGATTTTTCGCCATGTAGATACCGGCTTCTTCGACTTGCTGCTCGTTCAGGGACGGCACAGCTTTTTGCAACACTTCGGCCAGCAACTCTGCCAGTTCCAGCATTTTGTCATGACGGTCAGCTTCGGCTTTATCCATGATTTAGTGGATCGAAAGGTGCCTACTTAATTTTAGGAATATATTAAATTGCGGAGTGGCGAACCTGCTGATAGCGCGCTATCGTCAATTAGGGGCGTCATCGCAACGCCTCGGGACCATAGATAGCGACCGCCTGTCGGAGTCCGCTGACGCGCATCTGTACCCACGAACGTTTACTAAGACGTCGGGGTTGTGCGCATGTGTATTAAAAGATCACACCTTCAATATCAATTTCGAGCCGAATCTCTAATTGGTCTACCGGGCGTTGCCTGGTGGGATGTTAAGCCCATGGGCAAGAAATTCTATGTGTCTGTGATCTTCCGCTCGTTATTGTTCGCTATAGGTAAGAAAAATCTATATCGATGTGCATTGTTTGGCTGCATATGGACGGACGCCTGCGAATCTAAATGGGGGCGTGAACTGTGAAAGTTAATATTCGCATATCGAAGGGTCGAAAAAATCTACGGTATAAACTAGTCAAGTTTCAAGCTGAAGGGGTCGGTAGATGCTTATTTGTCAATTCTAGAACACTGGTTCCGTCTTTGGCTGCATCGCTTTTCGAGGCAGCGTACGCCCGAGGGGAAAGAAAAAACAAAGGTAGCATATTTACCCTGTTTCATCACGTAGCATTTTTATTTACTTGGGCTAGCGAAGGAAAAGTCGATTTAGAATTCTATCTATTGAGTGGATTTGGGCTTCGCTATAAACAAATAAAAAGTTTCTCGGATTGGCTCAGTGAGGTGGTTGACAAAGACTCAAACACTATCAGCGCCTACAATAGGCAGGTAATGCAAAGCTGTAAAACTTTTGTTGTGTGGTTTGTTTTCAACTATGTAAGCTCGAGTGAGCTGATTAAGGCGGATGTGGAGTTAATTGCCCTCGTTAATACGCAGCGTTTTTTTTGGAGTAAGGCGACCATTGGAGGGGAGGGAGGAAAACTCGCTTTGGACTTGAGCGATAGTGAGCTTAATTCAATCGAAAATCTCTTGCTACATGAATTTGAAGAGGCAAAATTTGACAAGGGTATTTGTCATAGAAATTATTTATTATGGCGACTCGTAAAAGCGTTTGGATTAAGAATTGGTGAGGCACTATCGCTTAGGTTGGAAGATTTGAATTTGTCGGGTAGTGATCCGTATGTTGAAATAGTTCATCTGGATAGAAGAAATAGCAATCTAGACTCCAGAGTTCCTTATAATCCAAAAGTTAAAACGCTAGGTCGATATTTGTATATACAGCCTGAGGATGATGATCTAGTTGGATTGCTTGAGCTGTATGTAAAGAAATATAGGGTTATGAAGAAATTTATCAGGGGCAAGATGAGAGTGACTAATTTTTTAGATCATGATTATCTGTTTGTTACGCATGGAAGTTTTGGCGCAGGAAAACCTTTGTCTTGTTCTTCCGCGAGCCGCATCGCAAATGTCATTCAGCGGAAATCTGGAGTAACGTTTAGATGGCATTTGCTTCGCCATTCAAAGTTTAACCGATTATATATTGCAGCTCAGGAATCTCCTGACCGAAACGCTGCAATCGATAGCATCGTATATATGGGGGGGTGGCGAAGTGAAACGTCTTTGCTTCTTTATGCAAACCGGGCAGTGAGAGATTCTACACGTAGAAAAGTTACTGAAAATAATAAGAGGAGGGTTCAGAATGGAAGTCAATGAACAGGGGAAGTATGTAAATAGCGACGGGAATATCTTCATAAAGTGTTACGCTGATCCTTCTTCCTGTTTGTTGATTGATGTGACTGGGCCGAGGATAGAAAGTATCTGGAGGGGCAGAAGATATTGGATTGACTTTTCCATGTACCTGTTTTGCTCTCAGGTAGTTGATGCAGCATACGAATATGTGTGTGATAAACTTCAAGACCATACGCCGGCAATTGTAAATGAAGTGAAGTCAGCATTAAAGATGATGGCTGTTGTATGGAAGGATGAGTGGAAAAATTTTTCGTCGTTGTCATGGCATGAACTTTTTGAGATGTTCGCTACCGCGTCGAAGTCTATAAGGCTTTGTTTTAGAAAATTTTATACATATTGTGCTGATAATGGTTTGGCCCAGGCGGACGAAATTTACGCTGCTGAACTTAATCAAATTGCAGTGGGCTCGCCATCGACAAGAGTTATATCGGATTGGGATAAAAAACGTGGGGCTTTGACTAACGCAGAGCTGGAGTTGGTGCGCCGAGCGATGCTTGAGAGTGGGAACGAGTCATGGGATGAAAATGTTGCAAGACTTTTTGTTTGGATTTCCTTTGAAACGCTCAAGCGACCAATGCAGATTTCAAGTATGGATATTGAGGCTCTCTGGTCGCCGCCAGGTATTTTAGGTGAAAAAGAATTCTTCTTGAGAATTCCGAAAATTAAGTATAACGCGGGACAGCCCAGTGATTTGTGGCCTATTACAGCTGAACTAGCTAATGAAATTTTAGAGTATGGAAAGCGTGAAGGCGTAAGTGAGTGTCAAAAGGCTAAGGGGCGGCTAATTGTAACATCTAAACCTGGCACAAAATCGAATTTCGACGCTATGATAAAAAACTGGTCCAGAAAAAAGAAAATCATTAGCCCTAGAACCAACGAAATCTTGATTTTGACGCCGTATCGTATCCGTCATAGCGGCGCAACACAAATGGCCATGCAGGGATGTACTAGCGAAGAGATAAGGTATGTGTTGGAGCATAAGAGCCTTTTCGCAGTAAACGCATATATTGACTGCCTAGTATCTGATTTTTGTCCACTCTTGGATCGTGTCGGAAGAAAGTTAGGCGGTATCTTTTCCGAGCTCACAGCTGCATTTTTTGCAGGGAAGATAGCGCCGATTTCGCCAGGTAATCCAATACTGATCCCAGTTATAGCTGCCCCCGCAGTAGTGGGGTCCTGTGGAAGTCAAGTTGCTTGTACTAAACACCCATTTTTTAGCTGTTATAACGGATGTCCATTTTTTATCGCTTGGAAAGATGCCGATCACTATCGGTCTTTGAATTACATAGAAGCTATGTTGAATAAGTGGAATGCGGCAATCAACGGATCCGAACGTAGTAAAGTGCTTAAAGAGTTGGAGCGTGTTTATCAATCCATCACAGATGTGATTGTTAAAATCGAAGCAGGTGACTAAATTGGAATTATTAAAGAAATTAAAAGCAATCGGTATGCCAAGTCAACTAATCGATAAGTGCACGCGGTGGATGCAGATTTTGGAAGATGATATCGATTTTTTTTCTGACAAATGGAATGTTTTGCGTTGGAAAAGACGTCCCGGCAATGCGCGATATTCAAATGTTCTTTTTTCGTCCATTAGTAATCTTGGTCTCAGAGCTGTAGCTAAAGCATACATATTAAATAAGCGCTGGAAATCTAATATCTGTGATGCTACCGCCGTTGGAGATATGAGGGCTATCAAAAAACTGGACGAAATTTTAGGGTCAAAAAGTATTATGCAGGTGAATAATGGTGATTTTGAAATTGCCGTGGGGAATAACGTCAATCTTCAAAAAAAGCTATTTAATTTTGGTTCTTGGCTGAGAATAAATCTAGGTCTTAGAATAAGTTATAAGGCGCTCGCAACCAGCACTATAGAGCATGGTCGGGATGGAACTGAGGAAGGGAGACGTAATAAACTCATACCTATTGAGGTGATGAGGGATTTTTTCGGGCTAGCGTCGAACGAAAGTCTTGCTCCGAAAGATCGCTTTTTTATAAATACAATTGTACTGAATTCTGCAATGGGGGGGCGTGTTGGCGAGCTGGCAAGTTTGCCAGTTGATTGTTTAGTATTTCATGAGGGCGCGTGGGTGCTCAGACTGTTTCCCGAAAAGGTCGAAGGTCAGACGTTGAGATTGTTTCCACAGGATTTGCTGCCGGCAGTTAAAAGTGCAGTCGAGTTTTTGAAGAACCTAACAGTGGGGGGCAGACGTATAGCGCGCAAAAGAAAAGAATCATCGGCTGTCGATTGGTATAAGGTTTGGAAATCGCCGGAAGCTACAGAGTACTATGCGAGGAGATTTTGTCACGAGTGGACCACCAGCTTTAGTATCTTTACGCCTGATGCAGTTTGGGTTGGTAAACGTAATCAATTTATAGATTTTGTTGGAGTCCAGCGGCGCCTGGGTATCAATGGAGGAGCTAAGTATATAGGTGTTAGTGCAAGGCATTTTAAAAGGCAGGTTAACAGGCAAATGGCACTTAAAGAAGGTGTCTATTATTCTTTAGATTCGAATTGGCGCTCGTTTCCTGTGACGCTTGATACTCCTAATTGGAGGGAAGTATTGTTGGTGCATCCTCATTCGGTTTCATTCAATCGCTTCGAGCAGTTTTATCAGATGCGCTTTAGGCATCACAAAACAGCGACTAGTATTGTGAGGAAGATTTTTGATGTGTGTCTTTCGGATCAGTTGTTGAAAAAATCGTTCCCATTTACATATGACGCCAATTTTGAGGGGGAATTTCATAAACAAATTGAGCCAGTTATTCGAGATGGTACTGGTGCAGTGCTTGAGGTTGAGGATGCGCTG
Organism: Pseudomonas sp. FSL R10-0056; assembly: GCF_009600105.1. Lineage (NCBI taxonomy): Bacteria > Pseudomonadati > Pseudomonadota > Gammaproteobacteria > Pseudomonadales > Pseudomonadaceae > Pseudomonas > Pseudomonas sp. FSL R10-0056. The sequence goes on along the minus strand of NZ_WIWL01000182.1, from coordinate 5,643 downwards.
ATGGTTCTACCCCGTTTCTTTTTTCATACTTCGTTCAATACGGATTTGGCTAATTATACGATGGTATCTCGAGCACAATTTTGTTATTGGCTGGCCGATGCCGCGAAAGGCCTAGATTCAGTTTTTTCTAAATACAATGTTATTGATCCTAGAACTGGTAATGTTGCCACTTTCACATGGCATGATATACGACACTGGTTGAATACTGTTTACAAGCAAGGGGGGCTGACTGATTTGCAAGTTAACGCGCTCTTGTCTAGAAAAAGCTTAGCGCAGGCGCGAGTATATGATCAGACGTTAGCGATCGATAGAAGCAAAGTTGTTCAGGATTTGCTGACAAGCATCCGGCAAGATAAAGCCATTGGGCAAATACAAGAGACTTATAACATTTTGGGCATGACCGATCGCCAAACTGCCGAACAATACCTCAAAGCCGCAGTACGGATTGTCAATCCAATGCCACATGGGGGATGTACATTAGATTTAGCTCTGAAAACGTGCAGGCATAGTCTCTCTTGCTTGTCAGTCAATGAGCGAGGAGACTGCTGTGAAAGTTTGGTGGTGGATGTAGAGAATGAAGGTCAATTTATTGAGCTGAAAAAAATCAATGATGATGCTAATACTATTAGGGAATATATTCAAGCGAACGGTGGGGAAGGTGGTCATCAAGATGTCCATTTCAGCCGCGTGGCAAGAAGTACCGCTCGCCTGTTGGAGGTTCGCCAACTTAAGTAGCGCCGGAGACTCAAAATGCAGCGTAGAGGAAAGCGGTTGAGTGAGTATCTTAATGAGTCGTTGAATGCATTGAATACTGAATATCTAAGTCGTGGGGAACAATATGTATATAGCCAAAAGGAATTAGCCGTTTTTGCGAACGTTTCTAGAGAAACTATCAGGAAGCATCAGGGGGAGCTTGATGAAGCCATATCTACACTTTCTCTTAAAAAATATAGTCTGGATAAGGACTCGCACGCTGCCAATTTAAAAGTGAAAATTTCAAAGCTAGAGAATGACTTGACTCGTACAATCATGAGTTATGAGGCGTTGCGCGTGCAATATTTGCACGTGATCAGCGTTATCGTAAAAGAGTCGTTAGATATTTCTAAGTTTATTAGGCGTGATATGGCAGGTGTGGTTGAATGCCCTATTTGCAATCCAATGCCGGAGGTGCGTCTACTTGCTATGGACCCTTAGCTGCAATTCGTTAGAAATCAATTTTTTATACTTGATTCGAAGTGTGGGCGCGAATTATTAAATCTATTCCAACCTCAGCGATACCCATAGCTAAGGGATATGATCAAATGATTTACTTACCCTCGAAGCTAAGGCGTGCTCATTGAATAAAAATGGCCGTGCATAATTTTATGTGGCTTTTAATATGTAGGCGGCTTCAGTCATTATTAAATTCAGTTTGCTAATTTTGGTGATTGGCATTTCAACTAGACGAGCTTTGTTGAAATTGGTAAATAAGAAGAATCAGCGGATTTTTAATTTTAATATTTTGTGTCGTGAATCCCCTAAGTTGAAGGCGGGCCTACAATAGGTGTAAAAATTTAAGATAACCTGGCCAGGTTGGATTTAAATGCGTTAAAGTACTGGGAAGCGGACGGCATTATCATCTTGAAGATACATTCAGAAAGTATGACAATGAAAGTTCCGGGTTAACGAAAACTCTTCTTCAGAAGCTTGATTCCTCAAAGCCAGAGTCTTGACCACGAATTGCTCAGACTGTATGCACTAAAGCTTGTAAATATGATCAGAAATCCTTACGCGCGTAAAGCGCACCCTCGGAATATTTAGAGAGATAATTGGTGCTGTGTCAGACTTTATGCAGAAAAGCGTTATTCGTGTTCACAAAATTTTGATAATGTGGATATGCTTCTTACTTTCAATAAATATTGTGTTTGTTTTACTGGTTTAAATGTTTTCTGCGCTTTGGGAACGCCTTTTGGTATACCGTTTCAGCCGCAGAACATTTCAGGTCTTCACTCTGATGATGTGGCTGGACCGAAGTTGTCTTAATTGATAATTTTCTTATGACTGACTGTTACCGCTGAATGCTAAGTGCTCCCACACCTATCTGAATATATCCTGGTGACTATAGATTATAGTCAGCAGGATATATTCGGATATTTTCCGCCGGCAGCTATGCATCAGTACGGCAGCGCTACTCTTGCGGTCATTGCCGAAACCAGAATGGTTGAGGTGATGTTTATTCAAGTGTCAGACCGGTTTGCGTTGTGAATCACCATGCTCCAGCGTTTGGTGATACCGTTACCCCAAGACCCCCCTAAAAAAACGATTAGACCTAATGAGATTGACCATGAAAGGCAAACGTAAGGCCGAAACATCCAAGTGGCTCATGAAAGGTCAATTCGAGAGGGAGGCGAGGCTAATACTGCGGAGACGATCCCGTGATGCTTCGAACCATTTCCTTGATGCTGCAGCTATATTTGGAGTCGAGCATGAACCGGTAGGTTTGCTAACGGGTAAATTGCTGTGAGTGATTATATTCTCAAAACTCGCCTCCTAACGTTGTAGAAACCCCACCGATAGTTGATTGCCGGGGGCTTTTAAGGAGATAGGTTGACCGCTACTGATCGACAGTTGTCAGTCACTCTTCTGAGAAATAGTATGAATACGCAATTGATGGAAGATGAGATACGTGGGGCGCTATTCGGTGATTCTGAGCCCTCTACGCCCGCAATTAACTCAGACGTTCAGGACACAGTCACGGATGTCGTGATCGTGCAACCGTGGAAGGCAGCGAGGAAAAAGGCGGTTTCAAAAGGCTTCACATCTAGGTCGAAAGTTACGCTCCGTGTGGGGAGCGAATTCGAGGGTGAGACGCACCAGATGGTGCATGAGGCCGATACGCTGAGCTTCCTAGTTGCAGAACGAGAAGCTACAAAGACGGCCAAAAAAAATTTAGGTTTGTGAAAGTAGTGTCGGTCACATCGATGTAAGTGGGTACTCTCACTTTTCGCCCGCGGGGTATTAAGCCGCCTTCACTTACCGCGGGGTCACCCAACAGGTTCGTGTCGATTGAAGCTTAAAATATTAGGGGCGTCAGTCATATCCCGGACTGGATTTAACACCATCAATCGATCCAACTCTCAATATTTAAGTGGTCGCCAACCCAAGCCACGTATCTAAGGGTGGCGACAGGTAAAAATCGACCAGTTGCAGCGTAGCACGGCAGTTTCTTGTCTAACCCAATAGAATTTTCTTCGCCGTCGATAGCCCCAATTTCTGTGTGCTAACCTGAGATTTAACTCGAGCCCTGAAATGGTTCAGGGGATAGTTTGATCCTTCGACTTAGGAGTTAAAACAATTGCTCCGTCGACCACTTCAATGGTCAATTCATCGCCGATACTGAGTCCCATGCTCACGAGTAGGTCAGCAGGTAAGTCAACGATGACGTCTCCACTTCCATCTGTAGGATTTTGACATTTCACGTTCCAGCGCTGAGCTTCGATCATAATATTTTCCACGATTTGGTCTTGGTAGGAACGATTCATTATGCTCGCGATGCCTAAGCCGGTTGAAGCGTGATAATCACTGCCGTCTGCTTTTGGCCGATTTTCTGCCTCTCCCGAAGTGCTGCAACATACGCTTTGGTCAGCGCCATTACCCATCAGCATTTTCCAGAAAGCGAAAGCTGCCATCACTCCGTTTCGATGAGTCAAAACAAGCGTCCTGCTCGAAGTTGGCTCAGCATTGGTCACCACTCAGATCTCTCTTGAATTTGAGGCAAATGACCTTAATATGATCTTATCTTGCCATCATCGTTTTCAATCATGGATGTTTCTCGGGGATAGGTCGAAATGGCAGAACCAGAAGACGCTAAGCCCGCGATTGGGCGCTTTAACACGAATGATGAGACGAAGCGGATCGTATGGACACAGACCGCTGGTCATTGCGAACTGTGCGGCACAGATCTAACGTTCGACTATCGTGCCGGCAAGCCAATGAAATGGGGCGAAGTGGCGCATATCCTACCCGCCAGTCCCAAGGGGCCTCGGGGACGCGCGGATCATGATGCTGAGGCGCACACGAACGATACTGCTAACCTGATGCTCCTGTGCCCAGGCTGTCATGACAAAATTGATCGTGACGCAGACGGTTATCCTGAAAATGATTTGAGTGGTTTACACCAAGCATACCTAGAGCGCATCCGAATCGCCGCAACGACCCCTGATGGTGGCAGAGCGATTCCTCTCATTGTTCAGAGTCAGCATTTCCAGACGATCAACGATATTCCCGTTCGCGATCTATTGACTGCGATGTCTGCGGAGGGATTAACCGCCTTCGATCAAGGCATCAAAATTGCCTTCCCTGCGCCCGGACCGCGCGGCAGGGACGCTGCCTATTGGCAGAACGTCAAAGACAGCATCCAGTATGAGCTGGAGCAGCAACTCAAGCGTCGGGGCGGCACCTATGGCGACTCGCCCGCGCTAGCAGTAGTAGGCTTGGCCGATATCCCAGCTTTGATGATGTTGGGCCAGAGCATCGGCGATCGTTCCAAACGCTTAATCTTCTCTTTTCACCGCGAGCATCTTTTGCGCTGGCCCGATCAGTGTGCTGAGCCGCCCAGTTTTCTGTTCACGCCTCCACCCAACGGCGATGGTCCACTGGCGTTGGTGCTCTCCATTTCTGCACAAGTTCCAGTTCGCGACGTGACCGACGCTCTACCCGGTGCATGTATTGCAGAGCTGTCGATCCCTGAACCAAGCTACGCGATGGTACAGAACCGTCGGGTGATTCATGCCTTTCGCGACGCACTCCAAATACGACTGAGTCAGCTTGAGGCTCTGACTCCTGATCCTATCCACGTCTTCGCTGCCATTCCTGCGGCACTGGCCATCGAGTTTGGCGCGTTGCTCACAACGCAGCATCAACATACGTACCTGATCTTCGATCGGGACAAAGAAAACCAAGATCGGTTTACGCAAACACTGCAATTGGGCTCGGTGGCCCAGGAGGCTATGTAAATGCTTTTGAGCAACGAACAGACCAAGCGCAGCAGTTGGGAATATTTTCTGCTTCGCGCCGCGCGGGAAATCTCGCTGTCGGAGGCGCAGTACGAAAAAATCAACGACCGCTACTCCCAACTGGAAAAAATCCTCTCGGCTTCTGACAATCCGTTGCTCGCTGAGGCCCATATCTTCGTTCAGGGCTCAATGCGGCTGAAAACCACCATCAAGCCAATTCCCGGCGCGCCTGCGGATCTGGACACCATTGATGCGGACGCGATTATCTGGCTCCCTCACGCTCAAGGCGCTGGTGCGAAGGAAGTTCTAGAGGCGATTGAACAGCGTTTTAGAGAAGGCTCCCGCGTTCAGGAGGAAGTTAAGCAACTACGTCGTGGTATTCGGATCGTTTATGCCGACGAAAATCCAGGTTTCCACATTGATGTCACACCTGCCCGCGCGATCAACGGAAATGGCGAAGCAAACGGCGAGGGTAAGCTGGAGGTTCCGGATCGGATCACAGGGTGGAAAGCAAGCAGCCCTATTCCTTACTCGAATTGGTTGCAGGTTGCTTCGGCCCAGAAAATCTCTATGGAAATCCTGAAAAAGACTTCCTGATTTGGCAAAATCCCCGGACACCAATCGCCGAGCTTTTCAATGAAGCAAATGA
>NZ_WIWL01000181.1:0-52775 GCF_009600105.1 Pseudomonas sp. FSL R10-0056 | reverse complement strand
GTCGCCCAGCAGCAGCCATTGGCCGGGTTCGTCCGGCATGTCCGGGATCGGGCACTGGCTCAGCTCACAGGCAAATCCTGGCTGGCCTATGCGCAAGCGCTGCTCGCCGACCAGCCCTTCAAGGCCCAGTCCAGGCACGCTGCGTACTTCTTCAGCGGCTTGCGCAGCGCGGCCAAACGCACGGGCAATCGGGTGCTCGGAGCGGTTTTCCAGAGCGGCCGCAAGGGCCAGGCAGTGGTCGCTGTCCAGCTCGCGCAAAGGGCGAATGGCCCGCAGCGCCAGGCGTCCTTCAGTCAGGGTGCCGGTCTTGTCGAAAATCACTGTGTCGATCTGGTTCAGGCCTTCGATCACATGGCCACGGGTCAGTAGCAGGCCCAGCTTGTGCAGGGTGCCGGTAGCGGCGGTGAGTGCGGTCGGCGTCGCCAGCGACAAAGCGCAAGGGCAGGTGGCGACCAGCATCGCCAGGACAATCCAGAAGGCCCGTGATGCATCAAGTTGCCACCACCACAGGCCGATACCCGCAGCAGCGATCAATGAGAACAGCAGGAACCACTGCGCGGCCTTGTCGGCAATCTCCGCAAGGCGAGGTTTTTCGCTTTGAGCGCGATCAAGCAGGCGCACGATGGCGGACAGGCGCGTGTCCTGGCCCAGCGCCATGACTTCAACGGTCAGCGCGCCTTCCACATTGAGGGTGCCGGCCGTGACGGCGTCGCCAATCTGCCGTGGTTGTGGCAGGTATTCGCCAGTCAGCAGGGATTCGTCGATGCTGGACTGACCATCCAGGATCTTGCCGTCAGCCGGCATGATTGAGCCGGGGTGCACCAGCACCCGGTCGCCGACCTTGAGTTCAGTCAGCAGAATGCGTTCGCTTTGCCCGTCAGCGCTCAGGCGCAGGCATGAGGCTGGCAGCAGGTTGACCAATTGCGCAGTGGCGGCGGCGGTGCGCTCGCGGGCGCGGCGCTCCAGATAGCGGCCGGCCAGCAAAAACAGGGCAAACATGCCCACAGCATCGAAATACAGCTCGCCGACGCCGGTGATGGCCGTCCAGATCCCGGCGATATAAGCACCGCCGATGGCCAGGGAGACTGACACATCCATGGTCAGGTGGCGGGTGCGCAGGTCGCGCATGGCGCCTTTGAAAAAGGGGGCGCAACTGTAGAACACGATAGGTGTTGTCAGAAACAACGCTACCCAGCGCAGGATGGTGTGCATCTCGGGGCTGAGGTCGATATTGAACTCTGGCCAGGTGGCCATGGTAGCCATCATGGCCTGAAACCACAGCAGCCCGGCGACACCGAGCTGGCGCAAGGCCAGGCGGTTTTCGCTGGCCAATTGTTCGGTGGCACGGTCGGCCTGGTACGGGTGCGCGGCATAGCCGATATGGCGCAGTTCGCTGAGGACTTCACTCAATGGCAATTGGCTATCGTCCCAGCGTACCTGCAGGCGATGGTTGGACAGGTTGAGTCGCGCTTCACTGACGGCTGGCAGATGGCGCAGGTGCTTTTCGATCAGCCAGCCACAGGCGGCGCAGCTGATGCCTTCGATCAGCAGGGTGGTTTCGGCTTGCTCGCCCTCATGTCGGACAAAGGGTTTTTGCACATCGGGGCGGTCATACAGCGCCAACTCTTCAACCAGTTGCACGGGCAGGGCTTGAGGGTTGGCGGATGCTTCACTGCGGTGCTGGTAATAGCTTTCGAGACCGCCAGCGACGATAGCCTCGGCCACTGCCTGGCAGCCGGGGCAGCAGAACTCGCGAACTTCGCCCAGAACAACGGCGGTAAACCGGCTGCCGGGGGGGACGGGCAGGGCGCAGTGATAGCAGGGAGCGGGAGTGGTCATGGTGCTCTATCGCGATATTGTGTCACCAGAAAATACGTCATCGCGGACAAGACCGCTCCCACAGGGTTCGCGCATCCCTGTGGGAGCGGGCTTGCCCGCGATGGGGTTATTTCGACTTGTGGTCTTCAGCGCCTTTAATGGGCTCGTCGCCCAGCAGCAGGTCCTTGTCGTGGCCGACCAGTTCTTCTTCGAACAGGCGCCAGGTCTTGCCATCTTCAACACCCAGCAGCTCAACAAAGCGGCGACCTTCAATCTTGTCATCCAGTTGGCCGATATAGCGACCCGGTTCCGTTGCGCTCTGGCTCAGGCTGACCTTGCGGTCTTTTTCCGGCTGGGTCGGTGAAATCAGGTTCAGTTCCAGCACTTGCGGCTTGCTGTTGCCCTCAAGCACCAGCACGACTTCGCCGGTCATTTCATCCAGGCGCAACTTGGCTTTGAGTTGCAGGGTCTGGCCCAGCAGCTCACGGTCCAGTGCCCGATTGATGCCTTTGCCCGCCTCGTAGTAATTATCGTTGACCAGGTTGTCCGGGTTGTTCACGGCAATGGTGACCATCGACAGGGTCAGGGTTACCGAGCAGGCCAGGATGGCAATGATGATCCATGGCCAGATGTGCTTGTACCAGGGGCTGGAAGCATTTGCTGCGGGCATGTCGAGTTCTCTTATCTGATTTGTGGGCCGATGAATCGGCTCTTGGCTTTAACGTTGACGTCGTTGTTGTCGGCGTCCTTGAGGATAAAGAACACCTCGTTGGTACTCGACGGCAGCTTCTCGGGGGCAATTGACAGCTCGACCGGCAGGCTGACGATATCGCCGGCCGCGACCTTGATTTCGCGTTTGCCCTGCAGCTTGAGATCCGGCAGGCCGGTGGCCTCCAGCACGTAGGTGTGGTCGTGCTGGTCCTTGTTCATGATCTTCAGGCTGTAGACGTTTTCGATCCGCCCTTCGGCGTTCTCGCGATACAGCACGCGGTCTTTGCTCACGTCGAAGCCTACCAGCGTGCGGGTAAAGAACGCAGCGGCCAGCAGACCCATCATGGTCAGCAATACCAGGGCATAGCCGATCAGGCGCGGACGCAGCTTATGGGTTTTCTGGCCGGAGAGGTTGTGCTCGGTGGTGTAGCTGATCAAGCCGCGGGGGTAGTTCATCTTGTCCATGATGCTGTCGCAGGCATCGATACAGGCCGCGCAGCCGATGCACTCGATCTGCAAGCCATCGCGGATATCAATCCCGGTCGGGCATACCTGCACGCACATGGTGCAGTCGATGCAGTCGCCCAGGCCCATGGCCTTGTAGTCGGCGTCCTTTTTGCGCGGGCCACGGACTTCACCACGACGCGGGTCGTAGGAAACAATCAGGGTGTCTTTATCAAACATCACGCTCTGGAAGCGCGCATACGGGCACATATAGATGCACACCTGCTCGCGCAGCCAGCCGGCGTTGCCATAGGTGGCGAGGGTGAAGAAGCCGACCCAGAAATACGCCCAGCCATCAGCCTGACCAGTGAAGAAGTCGATCACCAGTTCGCGGATGGGTGAGAAGTAGCCGACAAAGGTCATGCCGGTGACAAAGCCGATCAATAGCCAGAGTGTGTGCTTGCTGAACTTGCGCACAAACTTGTTGGCGCTCATCGGTGCCTTGTCGAGCTTGATGCGCTGGTTGCGGTCGCCTTCAGTGACCTTCTCGCACCACATGAACACCCACGTCCAAACGCTTTGCGGGCAGGTGTAGCCGCACCACACGCGCCCGGCGTAAACCGTAATAAAGAACAGGCCAAAGGCCGCGACGATCAGCAGCCCCGAGAGCAGGATGAAATCCTGTGGCCAGAAAGTGGCGCCAAAAATAAAGAATTTGCGTTCGGGCAGGTTCCACCACACCGCCTGGTGACCGCCCCAGTTGAGCCATACCGTACCGAAATACAGCAGGAACAACAGCGCTCCGCCGCCAATGCGCAGATTGCGGAAAAGCCCGGTAAAGGCGCGGGTGTAGATTTTCTCCCTGGCCGCGTACAGATCAGTGCTTTCAGCGGGTTTTTTGGCAGGTGGAGTGACGTTGTGTACAGGAATCTGATTGCTCATTAGTGCGTCCCACGGCAGTGGAAAATGCCTCGGTCAGTACGTGCCGACCGCGGTCAGAAGGTGTTGCGATAGCGTAATGATACCCCTGTGACTCTAGCTCAAGGGTGCGACCTTTGGTCGCGTTCCGGAAAATGGCAAGTTGGTATAGGAGTTGTAACAACTCATGACATGGATCAATTGACTTACACCTGCAGGTGAGTTGCGTTCTGGCCGAGTCAAAGCTCCCAAGGGTTGAGTACAGGGGCGCCGCTAAAGGCAAAGTCCCGGGTATTGCGGGTAACCACGGTCATGTCATGCACCAGTGCGGTGGCCGCGATCAGGGCGTCGCATTCATTGCTGCGGTCAGGCACATGCAGGCGGGCGCAGCGTCTGGCAACGGCGCCATCGACTGACAGCACGCGCCCGGCAAAAGCAGACATAACATGTACTTCAAGCCAGTTGCGCAAGGGGGCTGCCTGCTCCGGGTCGCGGCGCTCCAGGCGCAAGATGCCAGTTTCGATTTCCAGCAGGGTAATGGCCGAGATATACAGTTTGTAAGCCGGGACGCTGCGGGCCCAGGCCACCACTGCAGGGTCGGCCTGGGTTTTGCGCAGTTCAGAAACTACGTTGGTATCGAGCAGGAACATTAGAAATCCACTGGGCGCGGCGTGATGACTGCGCGTTCGGGTTCGAATTCAACCGGCGTTGTTTCGGGCATCACCAGCAGATCGACAATGCTGGTGTCCAGGCCGGTTAGCCGTTGGTACTCCTCCATGCATAGCAGTACATGGGCGGGGCGGCCACGGTCCGTGATGTAAACAGGCCCTTGTTGCGATGCTTTTTTGGCACCGCTTGTGTCCTGGTTGAATTCGCGGCTTGAAATGGTGGTGATGGTCATGGGCTGATCCTCCCCAAAAATACAATGTAGAAACGTTACTACCTTGTGGGTGCGTACGGCAATAGCTGCTGCAGCCCTGAAACAAAATGGCCCCGCCAACTGTCGTTGGCGGGGCCATTTTTTGCAGCGTTCAAACTAACGCGTTACTCGTCTGTCTTGGCTTCATCACCATGGGACAGGCTGTACACGTAGGCAGCCAGCAAGTGAACCTTGTCGTTCCCCTGCAGGTCAGCCTGGGCAGGCATCTGGCCCTGACGGCCGTAGCGGATGGTCTGCTGCAGTTGAGCAAAGCTCGAACCGTAGATAAACGCCCCCGGGTGAGTCAGGTTGGGTGCGCCCATCAGCGGGTTGCCCTTGCCCTCCGGCCCGTGGCAAACCGCACAGTTGGTCGCGTAGATTTCCTTGCCTTTGGCAGGGTCGGCTTTCGCACCTTCCGGCAGCTTGCGCCCGTCGAGACTGGTCAGCACGTAGGCGGCCACGTCGCTGACGCCTTGCTCACCGATCACTTCGGACCAGCCCGGCATGACCGCGTGACGGCCGGCCATAATGGTGGTCTTGATGTCGGCAGGCGTCCCGCCCCAGCGCCAGTCGGCGTCGGTCAGGTTGGGGAAGCCATAGGCGCCTTTGGCGTCGGAGCCGTGGCACACCGAACAGTTGGAGGCGAACAGGCGGCCACCCATTTTCAGTGCTTGCGGGTCCTTGGCCACTTCTTCAATGGGCATGGCGGCGAATTTGGCGAAGATCGGCCCAAACTTGGCGTCCGATTTGGCCATTTCCTTTTCCCACTCGTGTACACCGGTCCAGCCGGTCTGACCATTGGCAAACGGCGTCTGCTCTTTGGTGTCCAGGTACTGGTAGCCCGGCAGCAGGCCTTTCCAGTTACCCAGGCCCGGGTACAGCACGAGGTAGCCGAGGGCGAAAATGACGGTGCCCACAAACAGCATGAACCACCATTTCGGCATTGGGTTGTCGTACTCTTCGATGCCGTCGAACGCGTGGCCGACTTTCTCGTCGGTCTGCTCGCTGCGCTGGCCCTTGCGGGTGGCCAGCAACAACCAGGTCAGGGCGAAGATGGTACCCAGAGTGAGGACTGTAACGTACAGACTCCAGAACGTAGTCATTCTTTGTTACTCCTAGAAGCTTGCTCTTGCTCGACGTGCTTGATGGCTTCGGGATCATCCTTGAACGGCAACAGGGTCGCGTCGTCAAATTCTGACTTGCGTCGCGGGCTGAAGACCCACAATGCCAAACCGATAAAAGCCACCATCACGACGACAGTGCCCAGGCCACGAATCATCCCGATATCCATTCAGATCACCGTTTGCTTTTGATGATGGTGCCCAAGCCCTGGAGGTAAGCCACCAGTGCGTCCATTTCGGTTTTGCCCTTCACTGCATCCTTGGCCCCGGCGATGTCTTCGTCGGTGTAAGGGACGCCGAGCGTGCGCAAGACTTCCATTTTTTTCGCGGTGTCCTTGCCGTCCAGCTTGCGCTCAACGAGGAACGGGTAAGCCGGCATGATCGATTCGGGCACGACGTTGCGCGGGTTGTACAAGTGCGCGCGCTGCCAGTCATCGGAGTAACGCCCGCCCACTCGGGCCAGGTCCGGGCCGGTGCGTTTGGAGCCCCACAGGAACGGGTGGTCCCACACGCTTTCACCGGCAACCGAATAGTGGCCATAGCGTTCGGTTTCGGCACGGAACGGACGGATCATCTGCGAGTGGCAGCCGACACAGCCGTTGGCGATATAAATGTCACGGCCTTCAAGTTCCAGCGCGCTACGCGGCTTCATGCCCTCGACCGGGGTGTTGGTCACGTCCTGGAAGAACAGCGGAACGATTTGGGTAAGGCCGCCGATGCTCACGGCGATAACCATGAAGAAGGCCATCAGGCCGATGTTCTTCTCGATTGTTTCGTGCTTGATCATCAGTGCGCTCCAACTACAGCGATCTTGGTCGCCGCTTCAGCTTCTACCGGGTTCGAGGCACGCACGGTGCGGAACACGTTGTAGGCCATGAACAGCATACCGCTGGCGAAAATGGCACCGCCAAGGGCGCGAACAATAAAGCCCGGGTGGCTGGCTTGCAGTGCTTCGACAAACGAGTAGGTCAGGGTGCCGTCGTCGTTGATCGCACGCCACATCAGGCCCTGGGTGATGCCGTTGACCCACATCGAGGCGATGTAGAGCACGGTACCGATAGTCGCCAGCCAGAAGTGAACGTTGATCAGGCCGGTGCTGTACATCTGCTTCTGGCCATAGACTTTGGGGATCATGTGGTACATGGCACCGATCGAAATCATCGCCACCCAGCCCAGAGCGCCGGCGTGTACGTGGCCGATGGTCCAGTCGGTGTAGTGCGACAGCGCGTTGACGGTCTTGATCGCCATCATCGGGCCTTCGAAGGTCGACATGCCGTAGAAGGCCAGGGATACCACGAGGAAGCGCAGGATCGGGTCGGTGCGCAGCTTATGCCAGGCGCCCGAGAGGGTCATCATGCCGTTGATCATGCCGCCCCAGCTGGGTGCCAGCAGGATGATCGACATCGCCATGCCCAGAGACTGGGCCCAGTCCGGCAGTGCGGTGTAGTGCAAGTGGTGCGGACCGGCCCAGATATACAGGGTGATCAGCGCCCAGAAGTGCACGATGGACAGGCGATAGGAGTAGATCGGACGTTCGGCCTGCTTGGGCACGAAGTAGTACATCATCCCCAAAAAGCCGGTAGTCAGGAAGAAACCTACCGCGTTATGGCCGTACCACCACTGAATCATGGCGTCAGTCGCACCGGCATAAGCCGAGTAGGACTTGAAGAAGCTCACCGGCAGGGACGCGTGGTTGACGATATGCAGCATTGCCGTCACGACAATGAATGCACCGTAGAACCAGTTACCGACATAGATATGCTTGGTTTTACGCTTGGTAATGGTGCCGAAGAACACAATGCCGTAGGTCACCCAGACAATGGCCAGCAAAATAGCCAAAGGCCATTCCAGCTCGGCGTATTCTTTGGTGGTGGTGTAACCCAGTGGCAGGGTGATGATCGCGCCGACGATAACCGCTTGCCAACCCCAGAAGGTAAACGAGGCCAGCGAATCGGAGATCAGTCGTGTCTGGCAGGTTCGCTGCACGACGTAGTAGGAGGTGCCAAACAATGCACAGCCACCAAAGGCAAAGATCACAAGGTTGGTATGCAGGGGACGCAGACGGCCGAAGGTCGTCCACTCGAGGCCAAGGTTCAATTCAGGCCACACAAGCTGTGACGCGATGAAAACCCCGAGCCCCATGCCAAGGATCCCCCAGACCACCGTCATGATGGCGAACTGGCGGACTACCTTATAGTTATAAGCAGTCGGGCTGATTGCTGTGCTCATTCTAAGGTTCCACGGTTTAGGTATTTTATTAGGATAAAAATCGGTCGCAAGTATGTATAAAGCGTAGGGCTATTGCAACGAACCATGACCCCGGTCAATGCTTTCCAAGGCTTGTTCTGCGGCCTTTCCATGCGCGGAGTAAGGTCAAAGTGACCTCGCCAAAAACGCCGCATGCAGGGCAAAAGTGGAGGGGTCGAGGCGGGCGGGTTGAGGTGGGGGCAAGGCGCGGCAAACATCGTAATGCACGATAGCCGGTGCAAACCCACCATTGTGGCCCGTAACGCTGCCCTTCAACTTACCGGTTAGTTTCACTTGACGTGGCGCTGCACAGATCCGGCTCACACAAGCGTTGAGCTTAGTCCTGAATGGCGGGAGAGCAATGGCGGGGCTGAAAGAGGTGCGACACTTGGTCGCGCTTTGAGGCGGGAACTGCCGCACCAAAATGATGCGGCAGGAAATGTCCGGTAATTATTCGGCTGTTTTTTCCTCTTGATTACCGTGTGACAAGCTGAACACGTAGGCCGCCAGCAGCTGTACCTTGTCGTTGCCCAACAAATCGTTTTGCGCAGGCATGTGGCCCTGACGGCCGTGGCGAATGGTTTGTTGCAATTGCGCCAGGCTGGTGCCGTAGATAAAACCCGCTGGTTGGGTCAGGTCTGGCGCGCCCATCAGCGGCATGCCTTTACCGTTTGCCCCGTGGCAGGCCACGCAAGTGGTTTCGTAGGCTTGCTTGCCAGCCGTCAGATCGACAGTGGCGCCTTCAGGGAGGGGCAGGCCCGCCAGGTCGTGGCGTACATAGGCGGCGACGTTTTTGACTCCGTTTTCACCCAGTACTTCACCCCAGGCCGGCATTGCCGCGATGCGACCGCCCATGATGGTGGCCTTGATCGTGTCGGCGTCGCCGCCCCAGCGCCAGGTGTTGTCGGCCAGGTTAGGGAAGCCGAAAGCGCCCTTGGCATCCGAGCCGTGGCACACCGAGCAGTTGGAAGCAAACAGGCGCCCGCCCATTTTCAGTGCTGCCGGATCCTGAGCGACTTGTTCAACGGGCATGGAGGCATATTTGGCGTAGATGGGCCCAAATTTGGCGTCCGCCTTGTCCATTTCCTTTTCCCACTCATGTACACCGGTCCAGCCATTCTCATAGCCGGGCAGCAGGCCTTTCCAGTTGCCCAGGCCCGGGTACAGGATCAGGTAGCCCACGGCAAATACCAGCGTGCCGACGAACAACATGAACCACCATTGTGGCAGCGGGTTGTCGTACTCCTCGATGCCGTCAAAGCTGTGGCCCATGGTTTCGACCGTATCGCTTTTGGTCTCGCCCTTGCGCGTGCTGACCAGCAGCCAGGTCAGGCCGATCAGCGTGCCGATAGTCAGCACGCATATGTACAGACTCCAGAAGGTGGTCATGCTTTTTTACTCCTAGACGCTTGTTCTTTCTCGACGTGTTGAATCGCCTCTGGATCGTCCTTGAATGGCAGTAAGGTCGCGTCTTCAAACTCCGATTTGCGTCGCGGGCTGAACACCCACAGCGCCAGGCCTATAAACGCCACGGCCACCACCACGGTGCCCAGGCCGCGAATCATTCCACTACTCATCTCCAAGACCATGGCTCACCTCTTGCTCTTGATGGCAGTGCCCAGCACTTGCAGGTAGGCGACCAGAGCGTCCATCTCGGTCTTGCCCTGCACGGACTGCTTGGCGTTGGCGATGTCTTCGTCGGTGTAAGGCACGCCCAGGGTGCGCATCACTTCGAGTTTTTTCTCGGTATGGCTGCTGTCTACCGGCGAGGCCACCAGCCATGGGTAAGCTGGCATTTTTGATTCGGGCACGACGTTGCGCGGGTTGTACAAGTGCGCGCGGTGCCAGTCATCCGAGTAGCGGCCACCGACGCGGGCCAGGTCCGGCCCGGTGCGCTTGGAACCCCACAGGAAGGGGTGATCCCACACGCTCTCACCGGCTACCGAGTAGTGACCATAACGCTCGGTCTCGGCACGGAACGGACGGATCATCTGCGAGTGGCACTGCACGCAGCCTTCACGGATGTAGATGTCGCGACCTTCCAGTTGCAGTGCGGTGTAAGGCTTCATGCCCTCCACCGGGGTGTTGGTCACGTCTTCAAAGAACAGCGGGACGATTTGCGTCAGGCCGCCCACGCTTACGCACAGGATCATCAGCAACAGCATCAGGCCGATATTTTTTTCAACGACTTCGTGTTTCATTGCCAACTCCTCAGGCCATCTGCGCGGCGGCTACGACTTCAGCGGGCTCGGCGTTACGCACGGTGCGCCAAGTGTTGTAAGCCATCAGCAACATGCCGCTGAAGAAGATTGCACCACCGACCAGTCGCACGACATAACCTGGATGGCTGGCCACCAGAGTTTCGACGAAGGAGTAAGTCAGCGTGCCGTCTTCGTTGACTGCGCGCCACATCAGGCCCTGGGCAATGCCGTTGACCCACATCGAGGCGATGTAGAGCACGGTGCCGATGGTGGCCAGCCAGAAGTGCGCGTTGATCAGGCCCAGGCTGTACATCTGCGGGCGGCCGAAGATTTTCGGGATCATGTGGTACAGCGCGCCGATCGAAATCATCGCCACCCAGCCCAGGGCACCGGCGTGTACGTGGCCGATGGTCCAGTCGGTGTAGTGGGAGAGGGCGTTGACGGTCTTGATTGCCATCATCGGGCCTTCGAAGGTCGACATGCCGTAGAAGGCCAGGGACACCACGAGGAAGCGCAGGATCGGATCGCTGCGCAGCTTATGCCAGGCGCCCGAGAGGGTCATCATGCCGTTGATCATGCCGCCCCAGCTAGGTGCCAGCAGAATCAGCGACATCACCATGCCCAGCGACTGCGCCCAGTCCGGCAGCGCGGTGTAGTGCAGGTGGTGGGGGCCCGCCCAGATGTACAGGGTGATCAATGCCCAGAAGTGCACGATGGACAGGCGATAGGAGTAGATCGGACGTTCGGCCTGTTTAGGCACGAAGTAGTACATCATCCCCAAGAAGCCAGCTGTCAGGAAAAAGCCCACAGCGTTATGCCCGTACCACCACTGCACCATGGCGTCAGTGGCGCCACCGTAGAGCGAGTAGGACTTGGTGAAACTGACCGGAATTTCCAGGTTATTGACGATGTGCAAAATCGCCACGGTCACGATAAACGCGCCGAAGAACCAGTTGCCCACGTAAATATGCTTGGTTTTGCGCTTCATGATCGTGCCGAAGAACACGATGGCGTAGGCCACCCAGACAATGGTGATCAAAATGTCGATCGGCCATTCCAGCTCGGCGTATTCCTTGGAGCTGGTGTAACCCAGCGGCAGGCTGATGGCCGCCAGGACGATGACCAGCTGCCAGCCCCAGAAGGTAAACGCCGCGATTTTCGGCGAAAACAGGGTGGCCTGGCAGGTGCGTTGCACCGAGTAGAATGAAGCCGCGAACAGCGCGCAGCCGCCGAAGGCGAAAATCACCGCGTTGGTGTGCAATGGGCGCAGGCGCCCGAAACTGGTCCAAGGCAAATTGAAGTTAAGTTCTGGCCAAACCAACTGCGCGGCGAGAAAAACGCCGAGCCCCATACCGACGATGCCCCAAACCACCGTCATAATGGCAAATTGGCGGACCACCTTGTAGTTATAGGCGGTACTTGTAGAAGTGTTCATGGTTCCCCATCCACGGTTCAGGCGCGTCAAACGCACGCCTGGAGTTATAGGCAGACTAAAAGCGAGGCAAGCATGGTCGTAGCGGGCAAGGCCGGTATTGACGGGGATCAATGGGCGCAGTGCGTGCAGGACAGGGGCTGGCTGTGGAATGGCGCGTCAGCGGGTTCAACCGCGACCCTTATCCTGGCCCACGGCGCGGGTGCGCCGATGGACAGCAGCTGGATGAACGGCATGGCTGCACGCCTTGCTGCACGCGGGGTGAGCGTGTTGCGCTTCGAGTTCCCGTATATGGCGCAGCGCCGTCTCGATAATGGCAAAAGGCCTCCTAATCAGCAGGCGAAACTGCTCGAAAGCTGGCGTGAAGTTTTTACCGAGGTGCGACCGCATGTCGCTGGGCCATTAGCCATTGGCGGCAAGTCAATGGGTGGGCGTATGGCCAGTCTGCTGGCCGATGAGCTGCAAGTGGACGCGCTGGTGTGCCTGGGTTATCCGTTCTATGCCGCAGGCAAGCCGGAAAAACCCCGGGTGGCGCACCTGGCTGAATTAGCAACGCCGACGTTGATCGTACAAGGCGAACGCGATGCCTTGGGCAACCGCGAAGCGGTAGAGGCCTACACGCTGGCGCCGGGCATTGAAGTGTCGTGGCTGCTATCGGGGGATCACGACCTTAAGCCGTTGAAGGCCTCCGGGTTTACCCATGAGCAGCATCTGGATGCGGCGGCGGACCGGATTGCGCGGTGGTTGCAGCAACCTTGAACGATTTGTGGGAGCGAGCCTGCTCGCGATTGGATCGCTCCCACAAGGCTCAGCGGTTAAACCGCTCCACCAGCGAATACTGGGTGTTGACGGTCTGGGTCAGTTCTTCGCTGAGCAGCGCCGAATGCTGCGCCTGCTCTGAGGTCTGGTCAGCCAGGTCGGCAATGGTGCTGATATTGCGGCTGATTTCTTCAGCCACGGCGCTTTGCTCCTCGGTCGCTGCCGCGATTTGGGTGGTCATGTCGGTGATATTGGCCACCGCTTCGCTGATGCCCACCAGTGCCTGATCTGCTTCCAGTACCCGCGCTACGCCTTCTTCCGCCTGACGATGGCCAGCGTCCATGGTTTGCACCGCGGTGGCTGCTGTCTGCTGCAGCTTGGCGATCAGGCTGTGAATCTGCCCGGTCGAAGCGCTGGTGCGTTGCGCCAGCTGGCGCACTTCGTCAGCCACCACGGCGAAGCCCCGGCCCATTTCTCCAGCCCGTGCCGCTTCGATGGCGGCGTTCAGGGCCAGCAGGTTGGTCTGGTCGGCAATGCCCTTGATCACATCGACCACGCCGCCGATCTCGTCACTGTCCTTGGCCAGTTGCGTTACCGTGGCCCCGGTTTCACCCACCACAACCGACAGGCGCTGGATCGCTTCGCGGGTTTCGCCGGCAATATCGCGACCGCGACTGGTCAGACGGTTGGCTTCCTGGGTCGCGTCGGCAGTGCGCTGCACATGGCTGGCCACTTCCTGGGTGGTGGCAGCCATCTGGTTGACGGCGGTAGCCACTTGCTCGGTCTCGACGCGCTGGCGCTCCAGCCCGGTCGAGCTTTTGTGCGCCAGAATGTCGGACTGACGGGCCTGGCCGCTGAGGTGTTCGGCGGTATCCTGCAGGCGTGTCAGGCAGGTCTTCAGGCGCGCTTCCTGGCTCAGGATGGACATTTCCAGACGCGCTTGCGGGCCACGGCTGTCGGTGTACATCTGGGCAATCAACGGGTCGGAGGTGGTCTGCTCGGCCAGACGCAGCAGGCGTTTGACCCCGCGCTGTTGCCAGCTCAGGCCCAGCAGCCCCAACGGTATCGACAGCAGGGCTGCCAGGGCAAAACCCCAGCTCGAATTGAGCATGGCGCCAATCATGAAGCTCAATTGGCTGACCAGGATAAAGGGCAGCCAGTCCTGCAGCACCGGCAGCCACTTGTCGCGCTGAGGCACCGCGGATTTGCCGCGGTTGAGGCGTGTGTACAGGGCTTCGGCGCGGCGGATCTGTTCGGCCGTTGGCTTGACCCGCACCGACTCGTAGCCCACGACCTGCTCATTCTCGAAAACCGGCGTTACATAGGCGTTAACCCAGTAATGGTCGCCGTTTTTGCAGCGGTTTTTGACGATGCCCATCCACGGCGAACCCTTTTTCAGGGTGCTCCACATATGCTCGAAGACTGCTGAGGGCACGTCCGGGTGGCGCACCAGATTGTGCGGCGCGCGTATCAGCTCCTCACGCGAAAACCCGCTGATTTCCCTGAACGCATCGTTGCAGTAGGTGATCACGCCTTTGGCATCGGTCGTGGAAATCAACCGTTGTTGCGCGGGGAATGTGCGTTCGCGTTGAGTGATGGGCTGGTTGTTACGCATGTCGTTTCAATCCGCAAGACTTTGACAGGCTGTCGGCATGCTCAAGGAATTGTTTAATTTATATTTCAGGCATCTGGTCGTCAGGGGGTGAGCATCGGGTAGGTAAAAAACAGGAAATGCAGCACATTGAGGCCAAAGTGGGTGGCGATCGCCGCACCCAGCCCGCCAAAGCGGTAGGCCAGGCCGTAACCGACACCGGCCAGCCCGGCCAGTAGCATCCATTGCCAGCCGGCGGGTGCATGGGCCAGGCCAAACAGTATCGAGGCCAGCACCAGCGCAATGCTCTGCCCATGGGGCAGCAACTTGAACTTGCGGCTCAGTCCGCCCTGGATGTAACCGCGAAACAGCGCTTCTTCAACCAGGGTTACCAGCAGTAGATTATTCAGCAGCCAGAGGGTGCTCTGATGAGGCCATTTCGGTGCCCAGGCAATCATGCCCAACAGCATCGCTCCGCCCAGCGCCGTAATGGCGGCCAGGGCCAGACCCATTGCAGTGGCCCCCAGGCCTACCCGCCAGGCAAAGCGCGGTGCTATCCAGGGGCATACCAGCAGCAGCCAGAAGCCAATCAGCGGTTTGTCCAGATTGAAGTACATCGAGAAGGGCACGGCATCAGGGGTCAGTCGCGTGGGGGTGATGGCGCGACCGTTATGGAAACCTGGCAGCCAGTGCAAGGCCAGCGCCAGCGCCAGCAGCACAAACAAGGCATGCCCGGCATAGCGCAGCAAATGGCTTTTGTTCTGCACAACGGCAAACCCGCTGACAGTCAACAAGGCTAGCGCGATGAGGGTTTGAGCGCCTAATTGCCCGTAGCTGAGGGCAAGGCCGTAGCCCAGGGTCAGTAGTGCCAGATAAGGCCAGGGCAAAGCAACCATGTGAATCCTTGCAATCGTTAAAAAACACCCCGGATCCAGTCCGGGGTGCGCAAGTATAACGATTCGTGGCCCTGTGGGAGCGGGCTTGCTCGCGATGGCATCACCTCGGCCTTGCTGACAGACCGTGTAGTCCGAATCGCGAGCAAGCCCGCTCCCACAAGGTTGAGGTGCGTCTATGAAGCAATCAGCTGACGCAGCACATAGTGCAAAATCCCTCCGGCCTTGAAGTATTCCACCTCGTTAAGGGTATCGATCCTGCAGAGCACTTCGACTTTTTCCTGGCTGCCGTCCTCGCGGGTGATGACCAGGGTCAGGTTCATTCGCGGTTGCAGTTCGGTACCGGTCAACCCGAGGATATCCAGGGTTTCCTTGCCTGTAATGTTCAGGCTTTTGCGGTTCTGATCGAGCTTGAACTGCAAGGGCAGCACGCCCATGCCCACCAGGTTGGAGCGGTGGATGCGCTCGAAACTCTCGGCAATCACCGCCTTGACCCCCAGCAGATTGGTGCCCTTGGCCGCCCAGTCGCGGCTTGAGCCAGTACCGTATTCCTGGCCGGCTATCACCACCAGCGGAGTGCCTGAGGCCTGGTAACGCATGGCCGCGTCAAAGATCGGCAGTTTTTCACCGGTGGGGATGTAGATCGTATTGCCGCCTTCTTCACCGCCGAGCATTTCGTTGCGAATGCGAATATTGGCGAAGGTACCGCGCATCATCACTTCATGGTTGCCACGCCGCGAGCCGTAAGAGTTGAAGTCCCGTGGTTCTACGCCCTTGTCGCGCAAGTAGCGCCCGGCGGGGCTGTCAGCCTTGATATTGCCGGCCGGGGAAATATGGTCGGTGGTGACCGAGTCGCCCAGCAACGCAAGGATGTTTGCGCCTTTGACGTCGGCAATCACCGGTAGTGGCCCGCTGATTTCGTCGAAGAACGGCGGATGCTGGATGTAGGTCGAGTCCTCTTGCCAGACATAAGTTGCGGCTTGCGGTACTTCGATGGCTTGCCACTGTTCGTCGCCGGCAAACACCTCGGCGTATTCCTTGTGGAACATGCCTGTGGTCACCTGGGCCACGGCGTCGGCGATTTCTTTCTGGCTAGGCCAGATATCGCGCAGGTACACCGGTTTGCCGTCTTTTCCGGTCCCCAGCGGTTCACGGCTGATATCAATGCGTACTGTGCCCGCAAGGGCATAGGCCACCACCAGGGGTGGCGAGGCCAGCCAGTTGGTTTTCACCAGCGGATGCACGCGCCCCTCAAAGTTGCGGTTGCCAGACAGCACTGAAGCCACGGTCAGGTCGGACTGGGTAATGGCCTTTTCTATGGGTTCGGGCAAGGGGCCAGAGTTGCCGATACAGGTGGTGCAGCCGTAGCCCACCAGGGCAAAGCCCAACTGGTCGAGGTACGGGGTCAGGCCGGCGGCCGCGTAATAATCGGTGACTACCTTGGAGCCCGGTGCCAGCGACGTCTTGACCCACGGTTGGCGTGTCAGGCCTTTTTCGACGGCTTTTTTTGCCACCAGGCCTGCAGCCATCATCACACTGGGGTTCGAGGTGTTGGTGCAGGAAGTAATGGCGGCAATCACCACAGCGCCGTTTTTCAGGCGATAGGTATGGCCTTCGTAACTGTAGTCCGCTTCACCGATCAAGTCGGCATTGCCCACGGCAACACCGCCGCCACCTTCGCTTTCGAGGCGACCTTCCTCTTTTTTAGTTGCCGGCTTGAATTGCAGGCTGAGAAAGTCGTCGAAAGCTTGCCCGACATCGGGCAGTGCAACCCGGTCTTGCGGTCGTTTTGGCCCGGCCAGGCTGGCTTCGACGGTGCCCATGTCCAGGGCCAGGGTTTCGCTGAAAACCGGCTCCTGGCCTGCGACCCGCCATAGCCCTTGGGCCTTGCAGTAAGCCTCGACCAGTTTGACTGTGGCCTCTGGGCGGCCTGAAAGACGCAGGTAATCCAGGGTGATCTCATCCACCGGGAAAAACCCGCAGGTGGCGCCGTATTCCGGGGCCATATTGGCAAGCGTGGCACGGTCGGCCAGCGGCAGATCCGCCAGGCCATCGCCATAGAATTCTACGAACTTGCCGACCACACCCTTGCTGCGCAGCATTTGCGTCACGGTCAGCACCAGGTCGGTGGCGGTGATGCCTTCTTTGAGCTTGCCGCTGAGCTTGAAGCCCACGACTTCGGGGATCAGCATCGACACGGGCTGGCCCAGCATGGCCGCTTCGGCTTCAATGCCGCCCACGCCCCAGCCCAGCACACCCAGGCCATTGATCATGGTGGTATGGGAGTCGGTGCCTACCAGGGTGTCGGGGAAGGCGTAGGTGCGGCCGTCTTCATCCTTGGTCCAGACCGTGCGGCCCAGGTATTCCAGGTTCACCTGATGGCAAATCCCGGTACCGGGTGGGACCACGCTGAAATTGTCGAAGGCATTTTGACCCCAGCGTAAAAACGCATAGCGTTCGCCGTTGCGCTCCATCTCTATATCGACGTTTTGCTCGAAGGCGCTGGCGCTGGCAAACCGGTCGACCATCACCGAGTGGTCAATTACCAGGTCCACGGGGGACAGCGGGTTGATACGTTGCGGATCACCCCCGGCTTTGGCCATGGCGGCGCGCATGGCGGCCAGGTCTACCACTGCCGGTACGCCGGTGAAGTCCTGCATCAGCACCCGCGCAGGGCGGTACTGGATTTCCCGGTCGCTGCGCCGTGCCTTGAGCCAGGCGGCCAGAGCTTTGAGGTCGGGCTCGGTGACGGTTTTACCGTCTTCCCAGCGCAGCAGGTTTTCCAGCAGCACTTTGAGTGACATGGGTAGCCTGCTCAAATCGCCGAGTGATTTGGCGGCGAGGGCAAGGCTGAAATAGTGATAAGTCTTATCGTCGACTTTTAGTGTGGCTAGGGTGTTCAGGCTATCGAGGGAGGACATGAAATGACTCCTTTAGACGGATCACGTGGCACAAGCAGAGCTTCTAACCTAGCTCTGATTAGGGGCTGTGGCTAATAACTGGACTGTCTATGCGGGTTCAAGGTTCCGAACTCGGCTATCATGCCGACCTTTTCGTGACAGTCCTTGCGCCAAATCAAGGATGCGCAGCCGGGCAATTCCTGCCCGCTGCCCAGGAGTAATTCAATGAACACCGTTTTTATGCACTGCCGGCCCGGGTTTGAAGGCGAAGTCTGCTCGGAAATCGCCGAGCACGCCGCCCGCCTTAATGTGGCTGGCTACGCCAAGGCCAAGCCTGGCACTGCCTGTGCCGAGTTTGTGTGCACTGAAGAGGGCGGCGCTGAACGGCTGATGAACAGCTTGCGTTTTGCCGAACTGATTTTCCCGCGTCAATGGGCTCGTGGCGGCTTTGTCGAGCTGCCGGAGACCGACCGGATCAGCGTGATCCTCGAACACATGGCCGACTTCCCGGTGTGCGGCAGTCTGTGGCTGGAAATCGTCGACACCAATGACGGCAAGGAACTGTCCAACTTCTGCAAAAAGTTCGACGGCCATCTGCGCAAAGCGCTGATCAAGGCCGGTAAACTGACTGAAGAAGAGGACGGGAGCAAACCGCGCCTGCTGCTGACGTTTAAAAGTGGTCGTGAAGTGTTTCTTGGCCTGGCCCCGGCCAACAACTCGGCCATGTGGCCCATGGGCATCCCGCGCCTGAAATTCCCCCGCGAAGCGCCTAGCCGTTCAACCCTCAAGCTTGAAGAGGCCTGGCACCATTTTATCCCCCGCGACCAGTGGGACGAGCGCCTGCACAGCGACATGACCGGTGTTGACCTTGGCGCTGCGCCGGGTGGCTGGACCTGGCAACTGGTCAACCGTGGCATGATCGTGACTGCCATCGACAATGGCCCTATGGCTGAAAGCCTGATGGATACCGGTCTGGTGCAGCACTTGATGGCCGATGGCTTTACCTTCAAGCCCAAGCAGCCGGTGGACTGGATGGTCTGCGATATTGTGGAGAAACCGGCGCGCAATGCGGCCATGCTCGAAGAGTGGATTGGTGAAGGTCATTGCCGTGAAGCGGTAGTCAACTTGAAGCTGCCGATGAAACAGCGTTACGCCGAAGTACGCCGTTTGCTCGACCGTATTGCAGACGGTTTCAAGGCACGCGGCATTCAGGTTGAAATCGGCTGCAAGCAGCTGTACCACGACCGTGAAGAAGTGACCTGCCATTTGCGTCGACTGGACGTTAAAAAAACCAAATCTCGCTGATCTGGGAGTAAGTGATGAGTTTTACCGACCTGCCGGTTGACGGCACCCTGGACGCTACCGGCCTGAACTGCCCGGAGCCGGTGATGATGCTGCACCAATATATTCGCGACCTGGCGCCGGGTGGCTTGTTGAAAGTCATTGCGACGGATCCTTCGACCCGCCGCGACATTCCCAAGTTCTGCGTGTTTCTGGACCATGAACTGGTGGGCCAGCAGGAAGAGGCGGGCACGTACCTGTACTGGATCCGCAAGAAGCAGGATTGACGGCGCCCATAGCAATTGCGCCGGTCTTGTGGGAGCGGGCTTGCTCGCGATGCAGGCGCCACGGTCTGTCAGGCAAACCACGCTGATGCCATCGCGGGCAAGCCCGCTGCCACCGCATTTATGTGCGGCGGCGGATATGTTTTTTCGCACTGCGCGCCAACCGCACACCCAGCATCAGTGCCGCGCAGGTCAGGCCAACGATCAAGCCCTGCCATAGCCCGCTCGGGCCATTGGCCGGGCCGAACCAGTCGGTCAGCCCCAGGGCGTAGCCCACCGGCAAACCAATCCCCCAGTAGGCAAACAGGGTCAGGATCATCGTCACTCGTGTGTCCTGATAACCGCGCAGGGCACCGGCAGCGGTGACCTGGATCACGTCCGAGAACTGATACAGCGCAGCAAACATCAACAGCATGGTCGCCACCTCGATCACCATGGGATCGGCGGTGTAGACGGTGGCAATCTGCTCACGCAGCAGCAGGATCAGACTGGCGGAAATCGCCGCCCAGACCAGTGCGGTGCCCATGCCCACGCCCGCTACAAAGCGTGCCTCGCGCGGTTGCTGGCGGCCCAGGGCCTGACCCACGCGCACGGTAATCGCCATACCCAGTGAGTATGGAATCATAAAGACCAGCGAACTGAAGTTCAGGGCGATTTGATGGCCCGCCACCACCGTGGCCCCCAAACTGCCGATCAACAGCGCAATCACCGCAAAAATGCTCGATTCGGCAAAGACCGCGATGCCAATCGGCAAGCCCACACTGAGCAAACGCTTGAGGATCGCCCATTTTGGCCATTCAAAATGGCTGTAGACCTTACTCGACTGGTAGATGGCCCCTCTGAACGTCCAGACCACCATGCCCAGAGCCATAAACCACATCACAATGGCCGTGGCCCAGCCGCAGCCCACGCCGCCCATGGCCGGGACGCCAAAGTGGCCATAGATGAAGATGTAGTTGATCGGGATATTCAGTGCCAGGGCACTGAGCCCCAGGATCATGCTTGGCCGGGTTTTTCCCAGGCCATCGCTGAAATTACGCAACACGCAATACAGCCCTACGGCGGGCATGCCGCTGGCGATTCCATGCAGGTAATCCATGCTGGGGGTGATCAGCTCAGGGTCGACCTTCATCAGATGCAATAGCGGCTCGGCCGCGATCAGGATCAACGCTGCGCACAGGCCGGTAATCAGTGCCAGCCACAGTGCCTGACGTACGATGGGGCCGATTTCGCCGTGTGCATTGGCGCCAAACCGCTGGGCGACCTTGGGCGTGGTCGCCAGCAGAATGCCGGACATCAACAAAAACACCGGAACCCAGATCGAGTTGCCCAGTGCCACGGCGGCCAGATCCCGAGGGCCGACGCGCCCGGCCATCACGGCATCGACAAAACCCATTGCCGTGGTTGCGATCTGCGAAATGATGATGGGAAATGCCAGCGCCAACAGCGCGCGCACCTCGGTGCGTACCCGGGCCGGGCGGCTGACAGGGAGGGAAGAGGGGGGGTGAGTCACAGAGTTCACTGGCTTGTATCCACAGGGTTAAACGCGCAAAGCCGGGGATTGTACGCCTGACCATGTGGTCAGTTAATACCGAGTTGTAGGCCCTTTGTAAGCGTGCCCGCAAGTACCTGCACACCCGGCTGGCCCATTGCGCGTAACAACGCCTACACTGCCACTCCGCGAAAGGAGCCTGCCATGTTGATTGTTGCTGATGAAAATATTCCGCTGATCGAAGAATTTTTTGCTGACTTCGGTGAAATACGCCGCTTGCCGGGGCGCCAGATCAACCGTGCAGACGTTCACGATGCCGATGTTTTGCTGGTGCGCTCGGTGACCAAAGTGGACCGCGAGCTGCTTGAGGGCAGTGCAGTGCGGTTTGTCGGAACGTGCACCATCGGTACTGATCACCTGGCGCTGGACTACTTCCAGCAGTCTGGTATCCACTGGTCCAGTGCTCCTGGCTGCAATGCGCGTGGCGTCGTGGACTACGTGCTCGGCAGCCTGCTGACGCTGGCTGAAATCGAAGGCGCCGACTTGACCCAGCGCACCTACGGCGTGATTGGTGCCGGTGAAGTGGGCGGTCGCCTGGTCAACGTCTTGCGTTCACTGGGCTTCAATGTGCTGGTTTGCGACCCGGTGCGGGCGGCGGCCGAGGGCGGTGACTATGTCAGCCTTGAGCACGTGATCGAGCAGTGCGATGTACTCAGCCTGCATACGCCGCTGGACAGGACCGGCGATTACCCGACCTGGCATCTGTTTGATCAGCAGCGGCTGGAACAGCTGAAACCGGGTACCTGGCTGATCAACGCCAGCCGCGGCCCGGTGGTGGATAATGCCGCGCTGCGTGAAGTTTTGACCCGCCGGGATGATCTGCAAGCGGTACTCGATGTATGGGAGGGTGAGCCGCAAGTAGACCGCGAACTGGCGGATCTGTGCGTGCTGGCGACCCCGCATATTGCCGGCTACAGCCTGGATGGCAAACAGCGGGGTACGGCACAGATTTATCAGGCATTGTGCGATTTTCTGGGGCATAGCCCTGAAGTCAAACTGGCCGACCTGCTGCCGTCCCCCTGGCTGGCCAAGGTTGAACTGAGTGCTGACAGCGACCCGGCATGGGCCCTGGCCATGCTCTGTCGCGGTGTGTACGACCCGCGCCGTGACGATGCCGACTTTCGCCGCAGTTTGAGTGGAACCGTCCAGGAGCAAAAGCTGGCATTCGACGGACTGCGCAAAAACTACCCGATTCGCCGCGAAATTGAAGGCTTGCCGGTGCATATCGCGGGTGATTCAGTGGCCCTGAAGCAACTGGTAAAAGCCTTGGGCGCCGTGCCGGTCTGAATGTGCAGGCCTAAAAAAACCGGCCCTACGCAGTAAGGCCGGTCAGTGACGCGAATGCTGTTTAATCATGTACAGGGTCTTGTTGGCAAGGATCAGCCCTTGCGTGATGGCGTGACCAGGCGTTGCTCCAGCTCATGGCAGGCGTCCTGAATCATCGCCTCGGTGATCAGGATCTCCTGACCATTTTCGTCGATAAACGCGCACCCCAGAGATTGCTGTGGCTGGGTACGAATCACCGGTACGGCTTGAGCGTTCTGTTGCAAATCCATGGCCTGTCTCCTCATCAGGGTGTAGCGCTACTGTAGATCCGTTTAATGACCAAGCTGTTACAAACTTGGCGACCACCCCAGTCCAACAGAAATATCCTGAAACTTCCAGCCCGACTTTAGAACATTACTGTCTAGGGTTTGTGGTGACAGGTCATATTCAAAACGAGTGAGAAAGATTTACCGGTTTTAGGCGAACTTCGTTGTAGGCTGTGTAAGGCTTTTTATGCTGATCCTCACTGCGGATACCCTCCCATGCTTTCTTCCCGTCATCGCCGCGCCATTCGTCTGGCAGCGCATTTTATTGCACCCTATCGTTGGCAGGCTCTTGGCGCCCTGCTGGCGCTGATTGTTACGGCGGGTATTACCTTGTCGATGGGGCAGGGCATCCGTCTATTGGTCGACAAGGGTTTCATGACCCAGTCAGCGCATTTGCTAAACCAGTCCATCGGCTTTTTTCTGTTGCTGGTGCTGGGCTTGTCAGTGGGCACTTTCGTGCGCTTTTACCTGGTGTCATGGATCGGTGAACGGGTGGTCGCCGATATTCGGCGCCAGGTGTTCAATCACCTGATCGGTCTGCACCCGGGGTTCTACGAGAACAACCGCAGCTCGGAAATCCAGTCGCGGCTGACCACGGATACGACCTTGCTGCAGTCGGTGATCGGTTCATCGCTGTCGTTGTTCCTGCGCAACAGCCTGATGGTGATCGGCGGCGTGGTGCTGTTGTTTGTCACCAACCCCAAGCTCACCAGTATCGTGGTGGTGGCCTTGCCACTGGTGCTGGTGCCCATCCTGTTTTTTGGTCGCCGGGTGCGCAGTCTGTCGCGCCAGAGCCAGGACCGTATCGCTGATGTCGGCAGTTATGTCGCCGAGGCCCTGGGCCAGATCAAGACGGTGCAGGCTTATAACCATCAACAGCAAGACCAGCAACGCTTTGCCAGTACCGTGGAGCAGGCGTTTGCCACTGCCCGCAAACGCATCCTGCAACGGGCGTGGTTGATCACGCTGGTGATCTTGCTGGTGCTGGGCGCCGTGGGGGTGATGCTGTGGGTCGGCGGCATGGACGTGATCGCCGGGCGCATCACCGGCGGCGAGCTGGCCGCCTTTGTGTTTTACAGCCTGGTGGTGGGCAGCGCATTCGGCACCCTGAGCGAAGTGATTGGCGAGTTGCAACAGGCGGCGGGCGCGGCCGAGCGAATTGCCGAGCTGTTGCAGGCGAAAAGCTTGATCCTGCCACCGAGCACGGATTTGCACGTGTTACCCGCACGGGTGAAGGGCAATTTGCAGCTTGAAAACTTGCGCTTTTCTTACCCTTCACGGCCCGAAAGCCATGCGATCGATGGCCTGAGCCTGACGATCAATGCGGGAGAAACCCTGGCGCTGGTCGGCCCTTCCGGGGCGGGCAAGTCAACATTGTTCGACTTGTTGCTGCGCTTTTACGATCCGCAACAAGGGCAAATCCTGCTTGAAGGGCAGCCGATCACTCAGCTTGACCCGCAAGACCTGCGTCGTTGTTTTGCCCTGGTGGCGCAAACTCCTGCGCTGTTTTTCGGCACCATTGAAGACAACATCCGTTATGGCAATGCCGGGGCCAGCGATGAACAGGTCCAGGCTGCGGCGCGAATTGCCCACGCCCACGACTTTATTCTGCAAATGCCCGAGGGTTACAAAACCCACTTGGGTGATGGCGGCCTGGGCTTGTCGGGCGGTCAACGCCAGCGTCTGGCGATTGCCCGGGCGTTGCTGGTGGATGCGCCGATCCTGTTGCTGGATGAGGCCACCAGTGCCCTGGATGCCCAAAGCGAGCATCTGATCCAGCAGGCTTTGCCGAGCCTGATGCAAGGCCGTACCACGCTGGTGATTGCCCACCGTCTGGCCACCGTGCAAAACGCTGATCGTATCGCGGTAATGGATCAGGGCAAGCTGGTCGCCATCGGCACCCATACCCAATTAATCGCCGCCAACCCGCTGTATGCACGGTTGGCGGCGTTGCAGTTCAACGTAGGGGTGTAGCTGTGGGAGCGGGCTTGCTCGCGATGGCATCAACGCGATTCAACAGACAGACCGGGTCGTCTGTATCGCGAGCAAGCCCGCTCCCACATGGCAGCATCAAGACAGTTGCTGCCAGAGGGAGATTTAGCGGTACTCACACAGGTAGGCGGTATCCACTGCGACCTTGAGCTGGAACTTGCTGTTGGCCGGCACGTTGAACTGGCTGCCGGTCTTGAAGGTTTCATATTCGCTGCTGCCCGGCAACTTGACGCTCAGCTCGCCCGAGACCACGTGCATGATTTCACGCTCGGCGGTGCCGAACTCGTATTCACCTGCAGCCATGACGCCAATGGTGGCCTTGCCTTCGGTTTGGGCGAAGGCAATCGACTTGACGGTGCCGTCGAAGTATTCGTTGACTTTAAACATGGCGATTCCTCGGAATGGGCTAAAAAGGGCTGGCCAGTATGCAGAAGCGGTTTTATCCCGTCACGCCCTTTTATGGCCGTCACCCCTTGAGCACCAGGGGCAATAAACGCGCAGTATTACGGGCATCTTCCAGGGCCCGGTGCTGTTGACCATTGAATTGCATTCCGGCCAGTTGCAACGCGCTGTTCAGGCCCAGCGGCTGCTTTAACTGGCGGGCCCTGGCAAATTGCTGCTTGAGGTTCATATGCGGCAATTGCTGCAGGGCGCTGTGCAGTTGTTTGTGCTGCCATTCCTGTTCCAGTTGTTTTCGGTCGTACTCGCCCCAGCTGGCCCAGCCTTCAAGCTTGGGCAGGTGCTGGCCGAGCCAGCGTTCAAATTGCTCCCAAACCAAAGGCATCGATGCAGCGGCATCAATCTTGGCCTGGGTGATACGGGTCAGTTGCCGACAGAAAGGGGTCAACAGCGGACGACGTTGCGGGCGAATAAATCGCTGAAAATGATCCACCTCACGACCTGCGCGGGTGACCACGCTGGCGCCGATTTCGATCACTTCCATTTCCTCCAGGGGCCAGCCGCCATCATCGGTAGTGGCTTCCAGGTCAATTACCAGCCAGTGAGGCATGTGCAGCTTCCTTTAACAGCATCGGCGTTGAAGTTGGAGCGTAGCTAAAACACTGAGCACGGTGCTTATTTTGTAGTGGGCCAGTCGACCCCTTGCTTGCTAGTCTATATGCGCTTTAATGGTGTGCGTGCCCGATCTCAGGTCGTGTGTCGATCAATAAGTTCCAGCCATGAACGGCGTCAGGTGTGTATGGTTTTGAAGTGTTCGCCAATTCAATTAGCCCACAGCCTGTTGCTGACCCTGGGAATGGGCTGGCTGGCACCGGTGTGGGCGATTCAGGAAATCAGGGTTGGAGCTGCGCACTTTCCGCCTTATATCGTACGTCCCGAGCGCGGCACCGACACGGGCCTGTTGTCGCAACTGCTTGCAGCCCTCAACCAGTTGCAAGGCGACTACCGCTTTGTCCTTGTGCCCAGTTCCATTGCCCGGCGTGTGCGTGACTTCGAGCGTGGGCGGGTGGACATGCTGATGTTCGAGAACCCGGCCTGGGGCTGGCAGGCGTTCTCCTATGCTGCAGTTGATATGGGCCTGGAAGACGCTGAAGTGTTTGTTGCCCGGCAGCATCCTGACCGTGAACAAGGCTATTTTGATGACCTCAAGGGCAAGCGCCTCGCCCTGTACAGCGGCTATCACTATGCCTTTGCCGGGTTCAACGCCTCGCCGAAGTTTCTCACCGAGACCTTCGGCGCAACCCTGACCTATTCCCACGAAAGCAATTTATTGATGGTCTTGAGGGGGCGGGCGGATATTGCCTTGATGACACGTTCCAACCTGATCGACATGCTGGGCTGCGACCCGCAGGCCAAGGCGCAGGTGATGGTGTCAGAGCGTATCGATCAGACTTATCGTCACTTCGCCCTGCTGCGGCCACAGGCACCGATCCAGAGTCAGCAGTTTGCACAAATGCTGCAAAAGCTGCGCGACAACGGCCAGTTGAAGGCGATTTTTGCGCCTTACAAAATTGCCGTGGTTGAGATGTAGGAAGGTGCAAGCCCGGTTGTATCAACGCCGCGCGTAGGTATCTGCGTGGGTGCCCGACACTGCGCGGCAATGGATCAGGGCATCGCGGATCATGAAGTTGACCAGGGTGGGAGATACGCCCAGTTCCTTGGCAATATCTTTTTGCTGTACGCCATGCAGGCGATACATCTCGAAGGCATAACGGGTACGGCTTGGCAGCTCGGTGAGTGCCACCGCGATATGTTCCAGAGTCGAGAAATTGATCAGCGAGGTTTCCGGGGAGGCGCCGTGGATCACCACGTTCATGCCTTCTTCTTCGGTGCCGGAGTATTTTTGCTCCAGCGCCTGCTTGCGGTAGTGGTCAATTGCCAGGTTACGCACGATCTGGAACAGGTAGCTCAGTTGTGCCTTGAACGATGAAGTGATCTGCGGTGCGGACTGCAAACGGAAGAAGGCATCCTGAACCACATCTTCAGCCCGGTATCGGCAGCCCGTTATGCGGGCTGCGATTTTGACCAGGACCAGTCGGTTATCAACAAAGGCTTGAAGTAGGGGTGAGTCGCACTTGCCTGTGGACATTGGTTCCGTCATGGAGATCACCTGCTGCGAATGAGTGAGTGAGGACCTCTTCGTGGGAAGCGTCCTACACAGCTGTTCACAAGCTAGGCTTAATGATAATGATTGTCAATTGAGAAATAGAATTAATAGCGCTGCAGGTGGTGAACTGAGACATGCCTCACGCCAGCATCGGCGTGGGCTGCGAACGCTTTGTAGCGCGATCGCAGCCCTCGGGTTTTACTTGGGCCCCAGGATCTGGACCAGTTTCTCCGGCGATGGCGCGCCTTGCTGCTGTTGCAGGTTGCCTTGTGCGTCCTGGTAGAAAATGGCCGGGGTGGCGGCCACGTCCAGCTCTTCCATCAACTTGGCATTGGCATCGAGCTTGGCTTGAATGTCAGCCGGGATTTTGGCCAGGGGCTTGAGGCTACTGGCCTTGCCGGCTTTTTCGTGTTCGTGCAGGGCTTGCTGCGGGTCCTTGGCGGCCAGCAGGGCGGCAGATTTGGCCGGGCTGTCTTCGCGGATGATGCCCACCATGATATGGCGCAATTGCACTTTGCCCGAGTCAACCCAAGGGCGGGCCTGCTCCCAGAACATGTTGCAGTACGGGCAGTTGGGGTCGCTGAACAAGTACACGATACGCGGTGCATTCGCCTTGCCGTCGGCAATCCAGTTGCTCTTCTCCATTTCGCCCCAGACCTGCTTGGCCATCGGCTCGTACACCAGCTTTTGCAGCGGCGCCAGGCTCAGGTCTTTGCCGTCGGCATCATACAAATTACCCACCAGAACGTTACCGTCCTGGGTCAGGTACAGCGCCATGCCACGGTTCTGGTACTGGGCGGCATAGCCACGCAAGCCGCCGGGAGCATCGAAGCTGCCAATGATTTTTGCACCCTTGGCTTCAATCTTCTTGATCGCCGGCGGCAGCTCTTCTGCCTGCAATACAGGCGATTGCAGGAGCGCAGCTCCCAGCAGGGAGGCCATGCCCAGGGTTAGCAGTTTGCGGTTAAACATTTTTGCTCATTCCTTGCAGGGTCGACCTGTTGGGCCGACATTGAATGGTTCAGATTGAAAGGCTCCATGGCCCGGGCCAGACTGGCTTTTGACAGCTCGCCCAAATGACTGCCCAGCAGTCGACCATCAGCGCTGTAGAACAGCGTAGTCGGCAGGGCCATCGAACCGACTTTTTGTGCCAACTGGCCGCCGCTGTCGAACAGCACGTTGCTGAGGTTCAGACCCTGGGTTTCAAGGAAGGTGCTGACGCTCTGCATGCTCTCGCCCTGATTGACGAACAGGAAGGTCACGTTTTGATGTTGATGCTGGGCGTTTTGCAGCACCGGCATTTCGCGCCGGCACGGCGGGCACCAGGTGGCCCACAGATTGATCACCAGCGGGCCGCCCTGATAGCTGCTCAACTGCACCGACTCGCCATTGGCATTGCGCAATACCATTTCCGGCAGGCGCGTGCCTTTTTCGTAAAGGCTGGACGACAGGCTGGCCAGCAGCCAGAACGCCAGCCCGCTGGCCAGCCCCCAACCTAGCGGGCGACGCAAACCGACGCGGCGCCAGCCCCAGATAAGCCCACCCAGCAGTACCGCCACCAACCCCGGCCACAGTAAAAAACCGCCATCGCGCAGGTCGAGAATTTGCAGTGGGTCGTCCTTGAAGTAGCGCCAGTAGCTGAGCACAAAGCCGATGCGTGCGCTCAGCAAACCCAGTAAGAACAGGCTGAACAGCACTGATTCGGGGTTTTCTCCACCGCGTTTGGCCACACGCCACCCCACCAGTGTCGCCAGGGCAAGGGCCAGTATCAGCAGCAAGTGGTTGATGGCCAGCGCAAACGAACCGATGGTCAGGGTCAGCATTTAGAGGAGTTCCCGAGTGGCGTTCCAGTTATTCAAAAAGGTCTGGGCGTTGACTTCGCCAGTGATGCGTTGTCCGCGCCGCTCAACACCATTGGGGCCGATCCAGACAAAACTGGGCGGGCCGGGTACTTGATAGCGGCTGAGCAGCTCGCGGCTGGCGACATTATCGGCGCTCACGTCAAGACGCAACAGGCGCACGCCTTGCAGGGCATCCATCACCTGGGGTTTGGCAAATACCTGCTTCTCCATGACCTTGCATGACACGCACCAGTCGGCGTAGTAGTCGAGCATCACCCATTGGCCTGCTGCCTTGGCATCTGCCAGCTCGCGGTCCAGGCTGGCCGGGTCCTTGAGGGTGATAAAGGCGTCATGGGCGGAGTTTGTCGTGCTGCCCGCCACGGTTGTGGCGGTATACACCTGCAGCGGTTGCCACAGCTCGGTCCCGCCCCCGGCCGCTCCCACCAGCAACAGGCTGCCCCACAGGCCGGCCAGCAGGCTGAGCGGGCGGAACAGCGGTTTGGCGCGAAGGAATGCCTGTGCCTGTTGCCACAGGCTGGACGCCAGAACGACCAGCAGCACGCCCCACAAACCGACCCACAAGGATTCATCGAGGACCGGGCGTACCAGCAACAGCGCAGTACCCAGGAACAAAAAGCCGAACAGGCCTTTCATCAGGTTCATCCACGCACCGGGCTTGGGCAGGAAACGGCTGCCCACGGTGACCAGCAGCAACAACGGCACGCCAATGCCCAGGCCCATCACAAACAGCACCAGGCCACCTTCAACGGCGTTGCCGCTTTGCGCGATATACAACAGGGCACCGGCCAGCGGTGCGGTCATGCAGGGGCCCACCAGCAGGCCAGAGAGGGCACCCAGAATACCCGCACCCAGCAAGCTGCCGCCCTTGCGGCCACGCCCGGCGCTTTCCAGGCGGTCACGCAGGCCGGCAGGCAGTTGCAGTTCAAAAAAACCGAACATTGGCAGTGCCAGCACTACGAACAGGGCAGCAAAACTACCCAGCAACCAGGGTTGTTGCAGCAACGCCTGCAAGTTGGCGCCGAGCAGGGCCGCCAGCACGCCCAGCCCGGCATACACCAGCGCCATGCTGATCACATAACTGCCGGCCACGGCAAAACCGCGCCCGGCCGTGGCGCCACTGCCCACCACCAGCCCGGCCAGAATCGGCAGCATGGGCAGCGAGCAAGGCGTAAAGGCCAGCAGCAGGCCCAGGCCGAAGAACAGCAGCAGGCTCCAGCCCAGGGAGCGCTGCTGCAAGGTGGCCGCCAGCGACTGGTCCTGGGCCTGACCCTGCGCTGCGGCAGATTGCATGCCGCCCAAATCGATGGTCCGGCTTTGTGGCGGATAGCACAGGCCGGCATCGGCGCAGCCTTGCCAGCTGACCTTGACCTGACCGCTGGCACCTGCCGGAATCACTAGCGCAACGTTGTCGCGATACACCTCTGTGGCGCCAAAAAACTCATCGCTGTGTTCCAGCCCTTTAGGCAACTCGGGTGTGTGTGCGGCATCCAGCCCGTCAAACTTGAAGCGTTTTTGATACAAATAGTACTTGTCGGCTATTTTCCACTGCAGGCGGGTTTCACCAGAGGGCAGATCTTCGCTGCTGAACACAAACGCCTTGGCGACCGGAAGGAAGTCCGGCTTTTGTGCAAACGGATCTTCACTGGCATGCGCCTGGCTAAAACCGGCGACCAGCAGCAGGAGAAAGAAAAACAAACGAGACATGCGCCCAACCTTGGAGTGTACGGATACGCCACACCTTGGCGGGCGTTGATTAACCGAGTGTTAATACGCGAGAGGTTCAAGCCGGTTGAGGGCTTAGAGCAAGCAGGCGCGCAGGCGGAATTCGGACAGCAGCGGGTAGTGCTCACGCCACTCATGGGCAATCTCTTTGGCGGTAATGACTTGGGCCGGGCCCAGCTCCGACTCAAGATGATGGAGTTTGTCCTGGATATTATAGGGATTGCTCCCCCGGCCCTTTACCTGGTTGACCAGCCATAACAGGGCATACCCCCCTGTGTAATCGGCTTCGAAACCGCTGACGGTATCGTTATGGGTGCCATCGCTGTTCATGCCGGTCAGGGCCAGGCCATATTGCTGGACAGCATTGATGCTGCCGGCCTGGGCTTCCTTGAGTATCCAGTGTTGAATAAGCGCAAAGTTCCGGCGGTTTTCAATGCGGTTCGCAAACCAGTTCATGGCAGGAGGATATCCACCATAGGCTGAGCTGCTGATCAGTTCATAGATGACTTCTTGGGGATCCTCGGCGCTGGCCAGCATTGTTGGGTTTTTATCGTAGAGGGTTGCCAGCAAGTATTGAGCGATGGCATGTCCTGATGCCGCCGAATGCTTTAGCCAGTTCAAATCCCTGGTCAAGGCATACATGTCCAGCAGTGCTTCGGGGGTATGGACTCGCAAGCCGCCTTCGAGCTGTGCGCGCACTTTTGCGTTCCACGCATCACCACCCAGACGCAGCATCGCGTCAATATTGCCGTGCTCCGCGGCAGCCTCGTAGAGGGGCATATACTGCGCCTTGAGGGTGATCTGCAGTCTTTCGATCATCTGTGAGGCCTGTGTTACCAGGTGCCAGTGATGCTCTTTCTGGAGACTGATTTGCGTTATCCCTGCAATTTGTCGCCTGAGCGTGGTGATCTGGGACGAGATTTCAGTAGGGCTATGCTCGATGATGCTGGCCAGTGCAAACTGAGCCTCGGCATCGCCCACCGTCGCGGGTAATTGCAAAAACTGCCGGGCATGTTCAAAGGCGCCAAGGTCGTAAAGACGCATGCCTTTTTGATGAAGTGTGGTGTAGGTGGGGAGCCCTTCGAAGAGCCACGAAAACTCATCACTGGGTGCCAGCATGTGAAGTTCCTTCAGGTTGTTGGCGAGGCGATCTCCAGCTTAGGGATGGATTGGAGTGCGAGTGCGTTACATAAATAGGCACTGTCCGCACCGCGCACAGTGCCACGAGCCACGGTTTGCCCAGGCATAATCGGGCCTTAATCCCATGACCTTTTAATCGGCTTATTTACGCGGGTATCAGCATGCATGTACTGGTTTGCGAAGACGACGAACTGATTGCCAGCGGCATCAAGGCCGGGCTGACGGCACAGGGGCTGACGGTTGAGCATGTGAGTACCGCCGCCGCAGCACGGGCCATGCTCAAGGCTGCCGAGTTCGACGTCATGGTGCTCGACCTGGGCCTGCCCGATGAAGATGGCCTCAAGCTGCTGCAGCAGTTGCGCCAGCAGGGCCTTGAATTGCCGGTGCTGATCCTGACCGCCCGTGACTCGGTCACCGACCGTGTCGACGGCCTGCAGGCCGGTGCCGATGACTACCTGCTCAAGCCCTTCGACCTGCGTGAACTCGCTGCCCGCCTGCATACCTTGTTGCGCAGGGTGGCCGGGCGCAGCGTCAACCTGATCGAACATGGCAGCCTGACCTACGACCCCAGCAGCCGCGTGACCCTTCTGGGCGGCCAGCCGGTGGACTTGTCCCGTCGCGAGCAGGCGCTGCTGCAAGCCTTGCTGCACAACCGTGGACGGGTGCTGTCCAGCGAGCAACTCAAGGACAGCATCTATGGTTTTGGCGACGAGCTGGAAAGCAACGCCTTGAACGTGCATATCCATCATCTGCGACGCAAATTGGGTAACGGTATCGTTGAGACCGTGCGTGGCCTGGGCTATCGCCTGGGCCCGGCCGACAGCGCAGAGTCCGAAGCACGATGAGCTTGCGTCTGCGTCTGAGCCTGACCATCGGTTCGGCGTTTGTGCTGGTGTGGGCTCTGGCTGCGGCCTGGATGCTCAGCGACCTGCGTCAGCAGATGATGTTCTCCCTCGACCAGCGCCTGGTGGCTTCGGCTCGCATGGTCGCCGGGTTGCTGGAGCAGCTGCCGCAATTGCCGGTCAAGGGCGAGGGCACCCATTTCAGTGCCGAGCAACTGACCATCCCCGGCGGCATGGCCTGCCAGGTCAGTTCGCTGCGCGGCGAGGTTCTGGCCCGCAGCCACAACAACCCTGACCAGCCGATGCAATCCCAGGCGGCGGGTTTTCATGATCAGGTCATCGATGGCGCGACCTGGCGCACTTTCACCCTGGACCGTGGCGATGTGCGTATCACCACGGCCGATCGCCAGGTCGAGCGCGAGGCCTTGAACCTGTCGGTGCTGCTGGCGGCCTCGGTGCCGGTGGGCATGGCATTGATCGTCTGCTTACTGCTGCTGTGGCTGGGGATCGGCCAGGGGCTGGCGCCACTCAACCGCATGCGCGATGCC
Organism: Pseudomonas sp. FSL R10-0056; assembly: GCF_009600105.1. Classification (NCBI taxonomy): domain Bacteria; kingdom Pseudomonadati; phylum Pseudomonadota; class Gammaproteobacteria; order Pseudomonadales; family Pseudomonadaceae; genus Pseudomonas; species Pseudomonas sp. FSL R10-0056. The sequence continues at coordinate 19,440 of NZ_WIWL01000181.1, read as the reverse complement.
CTGATGCGGCGTGATGCCGATTCGTTGCAGCCGTTGCACATTTCACCGTTGCCCGGCGAACTGAAACCGCTGCTCGATTCACAGAACCAGCTGTTTGCCCGTATCGCCAAGACCATCGAGCGTGAACGCCGCCTGACCGGCGATGCGGCCCACGAGCTGCGCAGCCCGCTGACCGCGATCAAGACCCACCTGCAAGTGGCGCGCATGACCGACGGCGAGGCCCGCGAACAGTCACTGGCCCATGCCGAGGCCGGTGCCGACCGCCTGCACCGCACCCTGGAGCAATTGCTGTTGCTGGCGCGGGTCGAGGGCAGCCTGTCGTTTGACGACGGGGTCAATTGTTCGGCCGCACAGGTGGCGCATTTCGCGGTGCACGATGCGGCGGCTGGCGATGGTGAGCGTATCTGCCTGCAGCTGCCGCCCGATCTCCCGGACACGGCGCTTGAAGTACCGTCGGTACTGGCCATCGCTGCGCTGCGCAACTTGCTGGACAACGCCTTGCGTCATACCCCGGCGGGCACCCGGGTGGAGTTGACCGTGGCCGTTGAAGGTTCACAGGTTAAATACCAGGTCCGTGACCACGGCCCCGGTATCCCTGCCGAAACCCTGCAACACATGACCCAGCGCTTCTGGCGCAATGGCAACAGCAACGGCTGCGGCCTGGGCCTGGCGATTGTTCAGGCGATTGTCGAGCGTTGCCGCTGTGAACTGAGATTCGACAGCCAGCCCGATGGTTTGCGGGTTGAATTGCGCATGCCGTTGAAAAGGAGCGCTTGAGGCGCATCCCCTGTGGGAGCGGGCTTGCTCGCGATACAGGCAACGGGGCCTTGCAGGTCGTTTGAGGTGATGCCATCGCGAGCAAGCCCGCTCCCACAATAAAAGCGACTTTCGGCCGCCCACGGTACGAATACGCTCCAATGTACTGATTTCGTTACAACTTCAGTCGGACCATGGTTTACAGTACCCGCGCTCCACTGAACCACCCGCAAACGCTTATTTGTGGAGTGATTCCATTACACACAAACAGACTCCACGGCGCATAAACGGCCCGCTTGACCTCTTGTACGGTGCTGGCACAGAACGTGCTCATGTCCCTTTGTCCGCTCTGGGTAAACATGATGTTTATCTGGTCCAGGGACCCCGTACAAGAACAATAAAGAGGATGATTCATGCAAATTCACCGACCTGATACCCAGGAACCGGAGCTGCAACGCAGCCTGTCCAATCGCCATATCCAGCTGATCGCCATTGGCGGGGCCATCGGTACCGGTCTGTTCATGGGCTCGGGCAAGACCATCAGCCTCGCCGGTCCCTCGATCATCTTCGTCTACATGATCATCGGCTTTATGTTGTTTTTCGTGATGCGTGCCATGGGCGAGCTGTTGCTGTCCAACCTCAAGTACAAATCCTTTATCGACTTCTCCGCAGACCTGCTGGGCCCCATGGCCGGATACTTCACCGGCTGGACCTACTGGTTCTGCTGGATTGTGACCGGCATTGCCGATGTGATCGCGATCTCCGGCTATACCCATTTCTGGTTCCCCGATATCCCGTTATGGCTGCCTGCCATCGGCTGCGTCGCGTTGCTGCTGTCACTGAACCTGATCACGGTGAAGATGTTCGGCGAACTGGAGTTCTGGTTTGCCATGATCAAGATCGTGGCCATTTGCGCACTGGTCTGCACCGGGCTGTATATGGTGACCACGGCGTTTCAGTCACCCACCGGCAATTCGGCATCGCTGGCCAACCTGTGGAATGACGGCGGCATGTTCCCCCATGGGCTGATGGGCTTTTTCGCCGGTTTCCAGATTGCCGTGTTTGCCTTTGTCGGCATCGAGCTGGTGGGCACCACTGCGGCGGAGACCAAAAACCCGGAGCGCAACCTGCCGCGGGCGATCAACTCGATTCCGCTGCGTATCATCATGTTCTACGTGTTTGCGCTGATTGCGATCCTGGCGGTCACCCCGTGGCGTGATGTGGTGGCTGACAAAAGCCCGTTCGTTGAACTGTTCATGCTCGCCGGTTTGCCCGCAGCCGCAGGCATCATCAATTTCGTGGTGTTGACCTCGGCAGCGTCTTCGGCCAACAGCGGTGTGTTCTCCACCAGCCGCATGCTGTTCGGTCTGGCAATGGATGGCGACGCGCCGAGCAAGTTCAAGAACCTGTCGAGCCGTGCGGTACCGTCCAATGGCCTGATCTTCTCCTGCATCTGTCTGCTGGCGGGCGCGCTGGTGATTTATGTGGTGCCCAACCTGATGGAGGCCTTCACCCTGATCACCACGGTATCGGCCACCTTGTTCATGTTTGTGTGGACCATGATCCTGCTGTCCTACCTGGCCTATCGTAAAAAGCGCGATCACCTGCACCGTGCCTCGAAGTACAAAATGCCGGGTGGCAAGTTCATGGTCTGGGTGTGCCTGACCTTCTTCGTGTTTATCCTGACTTTGCTGGCGCTGGAAGATGACACTCGCCAGGCGCTGTACATGGTGCCGGTGTGGTTTGTGGTGCTGGGCCTGGGCTATCGCACGGTGCTGCGCAACAAGCAGGAGGCTGCGGACCTGGCTTGCCAGACCGACTGATGGCCGCTTCACGACATTGATTCTGCCCGGGGGGCGGCACAGGGCGTGCCGCCCCTCGTTGTTTGCTGTCAGGGAGTGCCAGGCCATGCGAATTCACGTTACCTTCAAAGACCGCGTCGGCATCACCCAGGAAATCCTGATGCTGCTGGGCGCGCGCAATCTCAACCTGGACGCGGTGGAGATGAGCCCGCCGAATGTCTATATCGATGCACCCACTCTGTCGCAAAAAGTGCTGGAGGAACTCCACCACGCCTTGCTGGGGGTAGCAGGGGTGCAGGCTGTGGACCTGGTGGACATCCTCCCGGGCCAGCGCCGCCGCCTGCAACTGGAGGCCTTGCTGGCCGCCATGAGCGACCCGGTGATGGCGGTGGATCCCGACGGCTGCGTGCTGCTGGCCAACCCCGGGCTGACGGATCTTTATGGCAGCGACCCCACCGGAGAGCCGTTGTCGAATCTGTTCGCGGCCCCTGACCTGGCCCGTACCCTGATCGATAAAGGCTTTCGCCTGCCCATGTGCGAAGTGAATTTCAAGGGTCGCGACCTGCTGCTCGATGCCACGCCCATCAGCGGCGGCAGGGATGTTCTGGTGGGCGGGCTGTTGACCCTGTATCCGCCGAGCCGTATCGGCGAGCGGCTGGCGTCCTTGTTGCGCGACCCGGCTGAAGGGCTGGAGGCATTGCTCGGCAAGTCACTTGTGCTGGAAGAACTCAAGACGCGGCTGCACAAAGTGGCGAGCCTGGATGCGCCGCTGCTGATCCAGGGCGAAACCGGCACCGGCAAGGAACTGGTGGCCCACGCCTGTCATGCCATGAGTGCCCGCCGCGATGCGTCGTTCCTGGCCTTGAACTGTGCAGCGCTGCCCGAGAGCCTGGCCGAAAGCGAGTTGTTCGGCTATGCCGCCGGGGCCTTTACCGGTGCCCAGCGTGGCGGCAAGCCGGGGCTGCTGGAATTGGCAGACCGTGGCACGGTGTTTCTCGATGAGGTGGGGGAGATGTCTCCGTACCTGCAAGCCAAGCTGCTGCGGTTTCTCAGCGACGGCTGCTTTCGACGTATCGGCGGCGAGCGCGAAGTGAGGGTCAATGTGCGGGTGCTCTGCGCGACCCACCGCGACCTGGAGCGCATGGTGAGGGAGGGGACTTTCCGTGAGGATCTGTATTACCGTCTTAACGTCCTCAATCTGCTGGTGCCACCGTTGCGCGACCGTGGCATGGACATTCTGCTGCTGGCCGAACACTTTCTGCGCCAGGCCTGCGAACAGATTCACCGCTCGCCCTGTCAACTGGCTGTGGCGACCCATCCGCTGTTGCTGGGCAATCGCTGGGCGGGCAATGTTCGGCAACTGCAAAACGTCATCTTCCGTGCGGCAGCCACCAGCGAGGGCGATGTGATTGATTGTGGGGATCTGGAACTGGCGGGTACCGAGCTAACCGGCCAAAAGGCGGCCAGCGAAGAAGTGACCAGCCTGGAAGCGGCGGTGCAAGGCTTTGAAAAAACCTTGCTGGAGCGTTACTACGTGGCCTATCCATCGACCCGGCAGTTGGCCTCCAGGCTGCAGACGTCGCATACCGCCATTGGCCAGCGGTTGCGCAAATACGGCATAACCTCGCGTTCGTAACCCGCACCGCTGAACGGTAGATACTCTGTTGGAGATCAAGCCCTATCGTGGGAGCGAGCCTGCTCGCGAACGACCTTCGCGAGCAGGCTCGCTCCCACAGTTGCAGTTTTTCCTGTGGCCGCTGCGCTCCTCAGCGGCTGCATTCAGTGCGCGCAGCGTGCGTTGGTTCGAGTGGTGTGATTCTGCTCCAGTGGAATGATTTCGCTCCGTGCCCATCCTGACCCCGCCCTTGCGGGATCAACCCGCCAGACCCTCTCCAGAGCTGGAGCAGTTTCACTCCACTGCTTTCGTCACAATGCTTTCTTTTTTATTTAAGTTATTGATTTTAAAAGTTTTTTAAAACTTGGCATTGCCTTTGCTCTTGTCCTGTCAGTTGCGCCTGTTCGTCCTGCACCAGGACACATTGATAACAAGAGAAAAGTCCATGAGCACTCTGCGTTTTACTCCTGAACACGAATGGCTGCGCCTGGAAGCATCGGGCCAGTTGACCGTTGGCATTACCGACTTTGCCCAGCAGGCACTGGGTGATGTGGTGTTTGTGCAGGTACCCGAGCTGGGGGCGTTCGAGGCAGGTCACGAAGTGGCCGTGCTGGAGTCGGTCAAGGCAGCCAGCAATATCACCATGCCGCTCACCGGAGAGGTGGTGGCCGTTAACCAGGCTCTGGCCGATGACCCGGCACTGGTCAATGCCTCACCCATGGGCGAAGGCTGGTTCTTTCGTATTTGCATCGAAGACATGTCGGCTTTCAACGATCTGCTCGACCAGCAGGCCTATGACGCCTTTGTTGCCGAAAACGGCTGATATCGCCGCGCAGGCATTGCTTGAATCTCTAATAAAAAGGAAATCCCTCATGTTCCATAAAAGCCTGACCCTGTCCGATTTCGACCCCGCCCTGTTCGACGCCATTACCCGCGAGGCGCAACGTCAGGAAGAGCATATCGAGCTGATCGCCTCGGAGAACTACACCAGCCCGCAAGTAATGCAGGCCCAGGGCACCGAGCTGACCAACAAATACGCCGAAGGCTACCCGGGCAAGCGTTATTACGGCGGCTGTGAGCACGTTGATGTGGTCGAACAACTGGCCATCGACCGCGCCAAACAACTATTCGGCGCAGGCTATGCCAACGTCCAGCCGCACTCCGGTTCACAAGCCAACGCGGCGGTGTACCTGGCGTTGCTGCAAGCAGGCGACACTCTTCTGGGCATGAGCCTGGCTCACGGCGGCCACCTGACTCATGGAGCCAAAGTCAGTTCTTCGGGCAAACTGTACAACGCGGTGCAATACGGCACCGACGCCAATGGCCTGATCGACTATGACGAGGTCGAACGCCTGGCCCTGGAGCATCGGCCCAAAATGATCGTGGCCGGGTTCTCGGCCTACTCCAAGACCCTGGATTTCCCGCGTTTTCGTGCCATTGCCGATAAGGTCGGGGCGTATCTGTTTGTGGACATGGCCCATGTCGCCGGGCTGGTGGCAGTCGGTTTGTACCCCAACCCGCTGCCTTACGCCGATGTGGTCACCACCACCACCCACAAGACCCTGCGCGGGCCGCGGGGCGGGCTGATTCTGGCCAGGGCTGATGCCGATCTGGAGAAAAAACTCAACTCGGCAGTATTCCCCGGCGGGCAGGGCGGCCCTCTGATGCATGTAATCGCTGCCAAGGCGGTGTGCTTCAAGGAGGCGCTGCAACCAGGCTTCAGGGACTACCAGTTCCAGGTGATCAAGAATGCCCAGGCCATGGCTGAAGTGTTCAAGCAGCGCGGCTATGACGTGGTTTCCGGCGGCACCGACAACCATCTGTTTCTGGTCAGCCTGATCCGCCAGGGCATTACCGGCAAAGATGCCGACGCGGCACTGGGCCGTGCCCATATCACCGTCAACAAAAACGCCGTGCCCAACGATCCGCAGTCACCGTTCGTGACCTCGGGCCTGCGTATCGGCACCCCGGCGGTGACCACCCGTGGCTTGCAGATTCCCGAGTGCCGTGCGCTGGCCACCTGGATCTGCGACATCCTCGACCATCCGGGTGATGCGGCGATCGAGGCCCGGGTTGCCCGTCAGGTCGGCGAGCTGTGCGCACTGTTTCCAGTGTATTCGGCCTGAATGCATACCCGTGTGGAGCCAAGCCATGAATGCACCATTGCCTGTTACCAGCCGCCCGCAGCCCTTGCAGACCGGGGTAAAACTGCGGGGAGCCGAGAAGGTGGCGCGTATCCCGGTGAAGATCTTGCCCACCGAAGAAATCCCGCGCAAGCCAGAGTGGATCCGCGTGCCCATTGCCACCTCGCCCGAGGTGGCACGGGTCAAGGCGCTGCTGCGTAAGCACAAGCTGCACAGTGTGTGCGAAGAAGCGGCCTGTCCAAACCTGGGCGAGTGTTTTTCGGGCGGTACTGCGACCTTTATGATCATGGGGGATATCTGCACCCGGCGCTGCCCGTTCTGCGATGTGGGGCACGGCCGGCCCAAACCTCTGGACAGGGACGAGCCGAAAAACCTGGCGATTGCCATTGCCGACCTGGGCCTCAAGTATGTGGTGATCACTTCGGTGGACCGTGATGACTTGCGCGACGGCGGCGCGCAGCACTTTGTCGATTGCCTGCGTGAAATCCGCAAGCTGTCGCCCGGTGTGCAACTGGAAACCCTGGTGCCCGACTATCGCGGGCGCATGGATGTGGCGCTGGCGATCACTGCGCAGGAGCCCCCCGATGTGTTCAACCACAACCTGGAAACCGTACCGCGACTGTATAAAGCCGCACGCCCGGGGTCGGATTTCGGGTGGTCACTGGACTTGCTGCAGAACTTCAAACACCGGGTGCCCCATGTGCCGACGAAGTCGGGGCTGATGCTGGGGCTGGGCGAGACGGACGAAGAGGTGATCGAAGTGATGCGGTGCATGCGCGAGCATGAGGTCGACATGCTGACCCTGGGCCAGTACCTGCAACCTTCGCGCAGCCACCTGGCGGTACAGAGGTTTGTGCACCCTGACACCTTCGCCTGGTTTGCCGAAGAAGGGTTGCGCATGGGCTTCAAAAACGTCGCCTCGGGGCCGTTGGTGCGCTCGTCCTATCATGCCGACAAGCAGGTACTTAACACCTTGTAGCAGCTGCCGGAGGAACGAGGCTGCGTTCGGCGGCGCAGCCGTCGTAAAACCGGATACAGCGGTGTGTCAGACAAGTGCCGGATTCAGGTTTTACGGGCGCTGCGCACCCGAACGCTGCCTCGTTCCTTCGGCAGCTGCTACGGTACGTGGCGTTCAATCCTTATTCAGTGCCTTGATGATCGCTTCAAAATTGCCCTGCAACTCAGTCACGGGATCGGTGCCATCGGCACCGATCACCACCAGCGTGCTGCCACCCTCGGCAATGGCTTTTTGTACCTCGGCTGAAGGCTGGCGATGGTCCAGCACCAACGCCACTTCATTGTTTTTCAGGGTTTGGGTCAACCCTTGCAGTGATTCAGGTGTCCAGGTTTCATCACCCTTGTGATTGACCTCGACCCGCTCCAGATTCAACCCGCCAATCAGATAATCCAATCGGTCGGACAGGCTCACCACACTCAAGTTGTCCGCCTGGGCCAACTGCGCTTCGCTGTCGGCGCTGAGCCTGAGCAGGCGCTGCTTGAGGCTCGCCAGATTGGCTTCGATCTGCGGCTTGGCATCCGGTGCCAAGCGCACCAGATCGGCAGCGATCACATCCGCCATGCGCCCCATATTGTTGCTGGTCAGCCACGGTTGGCTATTGAGACCATCGACATGAACACCTGGTTGCACGGCAATGCCCGGCAGGCTGCCGTCCACCGGCCGCGCCGCGTCCACTTCAACAATGCGGATATTGCTGCGCCGCGCCATCGGGTACAGCGGATCGTCGCTCCACAGGGAGCGCAGGCCGATCACCGCATCGGCTTCTGTGGCCAGCGAGTGCAGGGCCGGGGCACCACGGCTGCTGAAATAGGCACTCTGGCGGCTGCCCGGCAGGTTGGCCGGTGCTGCCCGTTGCAGTTTCACGCCGCTGTCCTTGAGCAGCAGTTCGCTCAACCCAAAGGTAATCGGCAGGCTGGCCAGTACGGTGGTTTCGGCCAGCACCGGGGTGCTCAACAGACCGGTGAGGGCCAGGGCGAGGGTCAGTTTGCGCAGAGTGAACATTTATCCAATATTCCCTTTCAGGCTGGGCACCACGCCACGGGCGATGGCGGCGAGGGCGAAGGCGATGCCGGCCATCAGAATGATCGCGGCACCGGACGGGATCGGCAGGTCAAACACGATGGGCAGCAGAATGCCGCACAGGGTGCTGACGGTGGCGATCAGCACCGAGATCCAGAAAAACCCTTTCAGCGACTGGCTGAGCAATCGTGCCGCCGCCGCAGGAATCACCAGCAGGGCGCCGACCAGAATCGCGCCGATAACTTTAACGGCGGCGACGGTGATCAGCGTCACCAGAATCACGAACAGGTAGTCCAGCGCCTTCACGGCCACCCCGCGTACAGCGGCCAGTTGCGGGTTGAAGCTGGCCAGCATGATGCGGTTGTACAGCGGCAAGCTGAGGCCCAGCACCAGCGCGCCGACCACGGCCAGTACCAGCAGGTCGTTACCGTTGACCGTCAATACCGAACCGAACAGCACGTTTTCGAGGATGTGCACGTTGATCTTGCCGGCCAGAATCAGCAGCAGGCTCGCGCCCAGGGCCAGCGACACCGAGAGGAACACTCCGATCAGCGTATCCGGTGCCAGCCCGGTGCGGTTGCGCAGGTAGTTGAGCGAAATCCCGAACAGCAGGCAGTAGCCGAACAAGCTGCCATAGGGGCCGGTGTAGGGTTCGCCGAGCAGGATGCCGATGGCCACGCCGGTCAGTGCGGCATGGCCCACGGCCTCGGAAAAAAACGCAAAACGCTTGACCACTACCAGGGTGCCCAGGCCACCCAGCACGGGGCCGATCAGCAAGCCTGCGAGCAGGGCGTTGACCACAAAGCCATACGCCAGTACTTCTGGCAGATAACCGGCAGACGCCCAGCCCTGGACTAGCAAGCGGAAGGCTTCGTAACTCATGAAAGGGCGCTCCCGTGAGCCTTGGGATGGGTCGAAAACAGCGTGAGCAAACGTTCCGGGCTCAGGGTTTGTTCCGGCGCCCCGTCGAACAGCACTTGGCGGTTGAGCCCAGTGACACGCTCGGCCAGGCGCTTGACGGCGGCCAGGTCGTGTTCGATCCACACCACCGTGACCCCGGCCCGGCGCCAGTCCGTCAGCAGTCGTTCAAACACCTGGGCACCGGCTTCGTCCAGCGCCGACATGGGTTCATCCAGCACCAGCAATTGCGGTGCCGGGATCAGCCCCTGGGCCAGCAGCACCCGCTGGCGTTCCCCGCCGGACAGCGCGCCCATGCGCCGCTTGCGTTTGTCTTGCATGCCCACCCGTTCCAGCGCTTCGCCGATGGCCGGGGCGACCTTGCGCGACAAGCCCATAAAGGCCGGGCGACGCTGGCACATGGCGGCCATAAAATCATCGACGGTCATCGGCAGGCCACGGTCGAATTCCAGCGCCTGGGGCACATAACCAATAAGCCCCGGCTCACCGGGCCAGTTCAGGCACAGGCGACCCTGATGGGGCATTTGCCCCAATAGCGTCTTGATCAGCGAACTTTTACCGCCGCCGTTGGGCCCTACCAGGGCATGCACACTGCCGGGGCGGATGCTGAAGCTGACATGATCGAGAATGGGCGTGCGCCCCAGGGTCAGCGACACCTGGTCAAACTCCACCCCCGGCCCGCAGGCCGTGACGCAGAGGCGTTCGGCGGCGGTCATGCGCCGGCCTCCTGGATTGCCCGGACCACGGTATTGAGGTTGCCGGTCATTTCTTTTTCGTACTTGTCGGCGCTGTAGTCACCGTAGGAAATATGCGACAGCGGGTACAGCCTGACCCCTGACTCGCGCTGAATGGTGTCGACGTAAGTGGACGGGAAATCCATCTCGGAGAAGATCACCTTCACGTCCAGTTCGCGCAATTGGTCGATGGTTTTCTTCAGCTGGCTGGGGCTGGGCTCGATACCGTGGGCAGGTTCGACCACGGCCGTCACTTCCAGGCCAAACTCGCGCAGCAGATAGTCGTAAGCCGCGTGCACCGTGGCTACGCGCAGGTCGGCATTGGGCGCCTGGGTCAGTTTGGCCAGGGCATCGGCGCGCATCTGGCGCAGGCGTTTGCCGTAGGCGCGGGCATTGGCGGTGTAAGCCTTGGCGTTGGCCGGGTCGAGCTTGCCCAGTTCACGAGCAATGTTGTTGACCTGAGCGATCGAGGCGCTGATGGACAGAAAGGTATGCGGGTTGACCACCTTGCCTGCACCCCGTGCCGCGTTACCCGTGGCGGCCAGCAGCGGTACGTTCTGGTTGGCCTCGATCACCGGGATCTGCGGTTTTTCGCTGGCCTCGATCATGCGGTCGGCGAAGTCATCATGGCCCACACCATTGAGCACGATGACATCCAGGGTGCCGATGCGCTTGATGTCTTCAGCGCGGGGCTCGTAGGCGTGCGGGTTGAACCCGGCCGGAATCAGCGGCACCACTTCAGCCCTGTCACCGACGATGTTTTTCACATAGCTGTAGTAAGGGTGCAGGGTGATGCCGATACGCAGCGGCTTGGCCAGGGGCGCGGGCGCGGTGTCGGCGCTGACCAGGGGAGACAGGCAAAGGGCGAACAGGCTGGCCAGCAACAGGGTGCGGCGGCGCAATACAGATGAAATCGACATGGCGAGCAGTCTTCTCTCAGGGCAAGCGGTGGGTTCAGTGGCGGTGCTGACGGGTAACCCCGGCATCGAATTGCGCGATCACTTGTTGCCAGCCACTCTGGTTGAGGGCGGCATCGTCAAGGTCGGCAGGGACACTGGCGCCGGGATTGCGGTTAAGCCACACGTCCGGTTGATCGCCAATGCGCAGCAGAAACGAGCCTGCCACTTCAGGGCTGGGGCTCAGGCCCAGGTACGCCTGCTCGCCGAGCAACTGCCAGGCGTGGTTGCCACGGCTCACCGAACTGGCGTCTTGGGCAAAGGGCGCGAAGCCTTCTTCGGCCAGTTGCGCGGGTTGGGGCAGGGCGGCGGACTCTTCGCGCAGCAGCAGGATTTCGTCCAGGGTGACCCGCAGGTCGGCATAGATCCCTTGTTCGGCGGCATTCAGGTCGCGGCGCGCATCCAGCTGATGGGCCGCCACCGACGTCACTTCGCTGGATTCATGACGCCAGGCCACCACCGAGCCGGCCACGGTCACAATCAGCAGGCACAACAGCAGCACATACAGGGTTTCATGCCCCGCCCCGGCCGGGCGTACGACTTGAGTACTCATGGGGCCTCGATATCGGCTTGGTCGATTTCAACGATATGGCCGGGGCCGGCGTCGAAGAGCACATAAAACTCGGCATCCGGACGTTTGAAGGTCAGGGTCGAATCGGCCCCCAGCTTGCCGGGTACCAGGATGGTTTCGTCGTAGCCGATCACGTCCAGGGTCACCCCCGGTGCGCCGCTGCCATCAGAAAACCCGCCGGTGCAGCGGATTTGTCCGTCTTCAATGGCCTTGCATTCGCACATCGGGTTGTGGGCCTGTGCCTGGCTGCAAACGCCGATCAAGGCGATCAGGGCCGTTGCCAGGGCAGGTGTTTTAAACAGGCGCGCATGCATTATTTCGCTCCTCGTTGGGCCAGCCAGGCGAGGGTTGCCGGTGAGGCCTGGCTCAGGGGAATGGCGGCCTGGTGCATGGAGCCGTCCCACCCTTCGAGGGTGATCCACAGCTCGGCATCGGCCTTGGTGCGTTCCGGGATGGGCAGGGTGGCGCCCATGCGATAAGGCGTGCCGAAGAAAATCACCCCGGCGGCGCGCAGGCTGCGCGGTTTGCCGATACGCAGGTAGGCGGCCTTGACCTGATCGATGCAGGTGTCACACAGGGCCGCGTTAAAACTTTTCATATAACCTGCCGGGCCATCGGGGCGCGGGGCCTCGTTGCGCAGCTCGGCCAGTTGCAGGCTCCAGGGGCCGACCTGCACGGTGCCGATGTCGCGCTCGCCCAGGCCGCTGTCGCCGCGAAACAGGGAAGCGTCGGCAAAGTACTTGGGCATAAAGCCCAGCGGCACCAGTAACAGCAGGACATTGATGTGAAAGCGCCATTTGTGCCACAGCCGGCTCAGGGTGGACGCAGGCTGTGCAGCCGCTGCCTTGCTCATACATTGGCCTCTTCGTGCTGTGGTTTATGCGTCGAGACCGCGGCTGCCCGCCGGGGTTTTTCGCTGCGTTTGAGGGCATTGGCGGTGGCCAGGGCCGTACGTTTGGTCCAGATCAACAGGCCGCTCAACACCATCATGCTGAGAATCAGGCCGAAGAAGAACCAGATCAGCTTGACCCACAACCCGCCAAAATCGCCGGTGTGCAGCGGGCGCATGGACTCGGTCACCAGCTCCAGCCCGGAGCGGTCGGCAATCATCCGTGAGCCTTCGATTGCGCCGTTGTACGGGTTGATGTCGGCAGTCTGGAACAGCAGCGGGTACCAGCCCGGGCCGCCCACTTCGATATGCCCGTAGGCATTGCTCGGCAGGCTGACAAAGCTGGCTTCCAGCCCCGGGATGTTGTCGGCGGCAATCTTGACCGCCTGATCGAGGCTGATCTGCGGTGCTGGCTTGCCGTCCGGCATAATCGGCACATCCTGGCGGGCCACAACCGGCGGGTTGCCTGCGGTCGAGATGGAGATCTGGTTATCAAACATGAAAGCCTGGATCAGGAACCACAGACCGGTGATGGAAATCACTGCAATAAACCAGATCGACCAGATGCCGCACAGGCGATGAAAATCCCCCCAAAAAATCCGCGCCCCGTGTTTGAAACGCAGATTGGGCTTGAAAAAGCCTTTCCAGAACTTCTTGTAGACCACCAGCCCGGTGATCAGCGATGCCAGCAGCGGCAGGCCGAGGAATGACACCAGGTACCAGCCCCAGCTATAGCCGTTGGTAAAGGGCACCAGCCACCAGCCGTGGAGGGCGCGGGTAAAGGCCTTGAAGTCAAAGCTGGGGCTTTCGCCCTGGATCACCCCGGTATAGGGACTGATATACAACGATGGCGAGCGGCCGTCCGGGTACACCACGCTGGCCACCAGGGCAAAGTGCGACTCGTCCGGGCGGCTGATCGACTGTACGGCCAGCGTCGGTTCGGCCTTGTGAATGGCGCTCAGTACCTGCTCGTAAGTCAGCAGGGGTGCATCATCGGCCGGTTGTGTGGCACGGGCCTCGGGGGTGGCCAGCCAGACGATCTCCTGGCTGACCACAGCCAGCGTGCCGGTCACGCAGACAATCAGCACAAAGAACCAGATGGGCAGGGTCATCCAGCTGTGAACCAGGAACCAGAGTTTTGAACGGGATTTTTTGGACATGGGAAACGGCAAACTCGCGGCGGGGCGGGTGTGTAATCGCCATTGAGAAGCGACTGCTTATCCATGTAGGACGGATGAGAAGAGCAAAACCCGAAGCTAGATATGTAAAAAATTGTTTCTTGTTCTCATTCGCTTGTAGCAGCTGACGAGCGGAGCGAGGCTGCGTTCGGCGGCGCAGCCGTCGTGAAGTCAAGCGTCTCGGTGTGTCAGGTAGATTGAGTGTTCAGGTTTTACGACGGCTGCGCCGCCGAACGCAGCCTCGTTCCTTCGGCAGCTGCTACAAGGGCCAGTATCACCCTAGAGACCGCCCCAATTTCCAGTACCCCATCAAGGTCAGGCCCGAACGGTCCATGCCGCACTCATGGACGAAAAACCGCCTGATTGCCATCACCGCCATCGATTCTCCGGCTACCCAGGCATAAAACTCATTGTGTTTGGCGCTGGCCCGATCCCATAGGCGCTGGTTATCCAGATCCAGTTCTTGCAGTTCAGCGCACGCCCGGGCCTGCATGCGTCTGGGCGGCAGGCTGGCCAGTTCGCGGGCGGCCAGAAGCATGCCATCGCCATGCTGTTTGCCCAGGCTGGCACGCGGCAACCAGTGCACCTTGGTGTTCGGGCCACAGAGCAAGGGCTGGCAGTCAGCTTCTTGAGGAACTTCAATAAAGGCCTGGACCTGGGGGGTGTCGGGGTGCAGGGCAAGTTCTTCAAGGATGCCGGCAATGGCTGGCAGCGCAGTTTCGTCGCCGATCAGCAACAGTTTGCGCATGCCTTGCGGTGGCTGCCATTCATAGCCACCGGGGTCGTCGGTGCAGGCTGCATTGGGCGCTGCGATCTGCAGGCGATACCCCGCCCTGGCCTGGCTAGCCCAGCGTGTGGCGGGGCCGGTGACGCCGTGGAGAACGAAGTCGATATCCAGTTCGCCGGCCTCTGTGCGCAGGTTGCGAAGGGTGTAGGAGCGCATGGGTGGCACTGACTCGGGGCTCATATCCCGCAGGGGCGCTCGCCAGTCGCTCTGTTTGGGCAGGTTGGCGGTGGCGCCGTTGGCGCTGGGGAACAGTAGCTTGACCCGTTGGTCGGGTGCCAGGGTGCGCATCAGCGCCACATCGCTACCGCTGAACACAAAGCGCGTCAGTGACGGGCTCAAGGTGATGCGGTGCTTGAGCTGGATATCGAACAGACGATATCCCGCAGGCTTGCTCAGACGATTGCGCAGGTTTTGCACCAGGGTGGCAGCGGCGGACATAACAGCACCTCAATAGCAGGAGTCGTCTTGTATAACGAGCCATTGCGCGCCGAATTTAAGGGGCTGGGGGTTAGGCACCGAACCCGATCTGTGCAATCAGCCACAGGTTGGCGCAACTGATGACTGCAAACAGAAACCACGCCAGCAGCCGCGTCGGCAGTCGGTTGGCGAACGGGCCCATAAGTCGTTTGTCGCTGGTCATGCGGATCAGCGGGTACAGGGCAAAGGGCAGTTGCAGGCTGAGTACCACCTGGCTGAGGATCAGCAGCTTGCCCACCGCATCGTCGCCCATCAGCCACACGCCCAGGAATGCAGGCACCAGCGCCAGCCCGCGGGTGATCAGGCGCCGTTGCCAGCAGGGAATCTTCAGGTTCAGATAGCCCTCCATGATCACTTGCCCGGCAATGGTGCCGGTGAATGTCGAGCTTTGCCCCGAGGCCAGCAATGCCACGCCGAACAGGATGCTGGCCATGGCTCCGCCCACCAGCGGGTCGAGCATGCGGTAGGCGTCCTGGATCTCGACCACGTCGGTATTGCCGGTCTGGTGGAAAGCGGCCGCAGCGAGGATCAGGATGGCGGCATTGACCAGCAGCGCCAGGGCCAGGGAGCCGATGGTGTCGATGCGTGAAAGGCGTACGGCATCCAGTTTGCTGGCGTAGTCGCTGCCGGTCAGGCGTGTCTGGACGATGGAGCTGTGCAGGTACAGGTTGTGCGGCATCACGGTGGCGCCAATGATGCCGATGGCGATGTACAGCGGTGCTGCGTCGCTGATGGCCGACAGTGACGGTTTGAAGCCCTCGAACACGTCGGGCCAGTAAGGTTTGATCAGTACCAGTTCGACAAAAAAACAACCGACGATAGTCATCACCAGCGCCAGCATGATCGCTTCCAGTCGGCGAAATCCACGCCCTTGCAAGGCCAGCACCAGCAAGGTGTCGAAGGCAGTGAGGGCGATGCCGGTGGTCAGCGAGCAGCCCAGCAGCAGATGGAACGCCAGCGCGCAGCCGAGTACTTCGGCCAGGTCGGTGGCGATGATCGAGATTTCCGCCAGCAGCCATTGCACCCGCGCCGAGCGCTTGCTGTAGCGCTCACGGCACAGCTGCGCCAGATCGCGGCCGGTGGCGATGCCAAGGCGCGAACACAGGCATTGCACGGCCATGCCCGCGAGGCTGGCGAGCAGTACCACAAACAGCAGGTGGTAGCCGTAACGTGAGCCAGCTTCGATGGCGGTGGCCCAGTTGCCGGGGTCCATATAGCCGATGCTGATCAGCAGGCCGGGCCCGGCAAAGCGCAGCACGCGCCTGAAAAACGGCGCGCTGGCGTCGACGGGCACGCTGCCACTGACTTCGGAGGGGCAGAAGGGCGCAGTGGCGGTTGTTGGCAGGCGGAATTTCAAGCGCAGGCTCCGGGTCAGGCAGGGTGGGGCAATGGCACCGGGGTGAGAACGGGTTTGCCGGCAAAAAACGCCCGCAGGTTATCGACCACCAATTGCACCGTGGCTTCGACCGCGTCGGGTGACTGGCCGGCCACATGCGGGGTCATGACCACGTTGCCGAGGGTTTTCAGCGGGTCGGGTACCAGGGGTTCGTCTTCGAACACATCCAGCCCGGCCCCGGCGATTTTGCCGGCGGTCAGGGCGCTGATCAGCGCCTGGGTATCGACCACGCTGCCGCGGGCAATATTGATCAGGTAGCCCTCGCTGCCCAGAGCGTCCAGCACACGGGCGTTGACCAGGTGATGGGTGGCACTGCCACCGGGGGTGGCGATCATCAGGAAATCCACCGCAGCGGCCAGTTCCAGCACGCTGGCACAGTAGGTGTAGGGCGAGTCGGGGTGCGGCTGGCGGCTGTGGTAGTGGATGCTCATGTCAAAGCCGTGGGCCGCACGTTTGGCGATGGCAGCGCCGATGGCGCCGAGGCCGATAATGCCCATGCGTTTGCCCGACAGTGACGGCTGGCGCACCTTGACCCATTCATTGCGGCGGATGCTGGCGTCGGCCTGGGGGATGCCGCGCACCACGGTCAACAGCAGCGCCATGGCGTGGTCGGCAACCGATGAAGCATTGGCCCCGGCGCCAAAGGTCACGGTAATGCCCAGGTTGCTGGCGGCCTGCAAATCGACCTGTTCGAAGCCGGCGCCGATCACGCAGATGATTCGGAGCAGGGGCAGGGCAGCCATTTCATCGGCCTGCAAGCCCAGCGGGCCGCGAGTCAGCACGGCGTCGATGCGGGCGCCGTGTCGGGCTATGGCTTCGGCGCGGCTGGCGGGGGTGGGCGCAAGGATCAGCTCGTAGCCCTGGTTCTCCAGCATATGCAGGTAATCGTTAACGCTCTCTACCAGCACCAGCACAACGTGGGGCATAGGTCTCTCCAGCCAGGGGATGTCGGGAATGAGCCGAGATTAACACCGGTATAGGCTGTTTTTCCCCGTATCAATTCGATACAAACGCTCTATTACAGCTTTTTTCAACCGTGTGGCGGCCGGGCTGAGTCCTGTACTGGAGCCGGGCCGGGTCGGCCTGTTACCATTCGCCCTTTGTTTTATCTTCACTTCGAGACCGCCCATGACCACCGTTCGCACGCGCATTGCGCCATCGCCTACCGGCGACCCCCACGTCGGCACCGCTTACATTGCTTTGTTCAACTACTGCTTTGCCAAGCAGCATGGCGGCGAATTTATCCTGCGGATCGAAGATACCGACCAACTGCGCTCGACCCGCGAGTCCGAGCAGCAGATCTACGATGCCCTGCGCTGGCTGGGTATCACCTGGAGTGAAGGCCCGGACGTCGGCGGCCCGCACGGCCCGTACCGTCAGAGCGAACGTAGCGACATTTACAAGAAATACACCCAGCAACTGGTGGATATGGGCCATGCGTTCCCGTGCTTCTGCACGAGTGAAGAGCTGGACCAGATGCGCGCCGAGCAAATGGCCAAGGGCGAGACCCCGCGCTACGACGGTCGTGCGCTGCTGTTGTCCAAGGAAGAAGTCGCTGAACGCCTGGCCGCTGGCGAACCTCACGTAATCCGCATGAAAGTGCCGACCGAGGGTGTCTGCGTGGTGCCGGACCTGCTGCGCGGTGACGTTGAAATCCCGTGGGACCGCATGGACATGCAAGTCCTGATGAAAACCGATGGCCTGCCGACCTACTTCCTGGCCAACGTGGTCGACGATCACCTGATGGGCATCACCCACGTACTGCGTGGCGAAGAGTGGCTGCCATCGGCACCCAAACTGATCCTGCTGTATGAATACTTCGGCTGGGAACAACCGCAGCTGTGCTACATGCCGCTGCTGCGCAACCCGGACAAGAGCAAGCTGTCCAAGCGCAAGAACCCGACCTCGGTGACGTTCTACGAGCGCATGGGCTTTATGCCTGAAGCGATGCTCAACTACCTGGGCCGCATGGGCTGGTCGATGCCGGACGAGCGCGAGAAGTTCTCGCTGCAGGAAATGGTCGACAACTTCGATCTGAGCCGTGTATCGCTGGGCGGGCCGATTTTCGACGTTGAAAAGCTGTCCTGGCTCAATGGCCAATGGCTGCGTGATTTGCCGCTGGACGAGTTCGCCAGCCGCGTACAGCAATGGGCGCTGAACCCCGAGTACATGATGAAAATCGCGCCGCTGGTACAGGGCCGTGTCGAGACGTTCAGCCAGATTGCACCGCTGGCCGGGTTCTTCTTCTCGGGCGGCCTGCAACTGGATGCCAAACTGTTTGAGCACAAGAAACTGTCCAACGAGCAAGTGCGTCAATTGATGCAGTTGATCCTGTGGAAGCTGGAAAGCCTGCGTCAGTGGGAAAAGGACGCCATCACCGGCAGCATCCAGGCCGTGGTTGAAAGCCTGGAGTTGAAGCTGCGTGATGCCATGCCGCTGATGTTTGCCTCGATCACGGGGCAGGCCAGCTCTGTGTCGGTGCTGGACGCCATGGAAATCCTGGGGCCGGACCTGACCCGTTTCCGTCTGCGTCAGGCGCTGGACCTGCTGGGTGGCGTGTCCAAGAAAGAAAACAAAGAGTGGGAAAAGCTGTTTAACGCGATTGGTTAACAGGGCGTAAAAAACCGTAGCAGCTGCCGAAGGAACGAGGCTGCGTTCGATTGCGAAGCAATCGTAAAATCTAAATGCACGGTTTTTCAGTCAAATCGAGCATTCTGCATTTACGACGGCTATGCCGCCGGACGCAGCCTTCGGCAGCTGCTACAAGGTTTTGGTTGGGGTTTGGCCCCGTATTTACGGGGCGGGAAGGGTAAGTGGTTGTTCTCACGGCAAATTTTTTTAAAAAAGTTTAAAAATAAGTTTGACAGCCTACCCATCCAGTCTTAATATGCGCCCCGTCAACACAGCAACACGAAACAAGCAGAACGCAACACAGCAACACCCAAGACTGAAAGTTTGGGGCTATAGCTCAGCTGGGAGAGCGCTTGCATGGCATGCAAGAGGTCAACGGTTCGATCCCGTTTAGCTCCACCAAATTTACTGTTCAATGCCTGGCCACACCGGCATTGAATCGACCAGCACTCAGCGCTGGTCAAGTTAGAAGGTTTGTGTCCCCTTCGTCTAGTGGCCTAGGACACCGCCCTTTCACGGCGGTAACAGGGGTTCGAGTCCCCTAGGGG